>DATHXE010000481.1:0-16436 GCA_035459845.1 Tepidisphaeraceae bacterium
ATCGCGAGATGGTGTGGCTCCAGTGCACCGAGACCGGTGACCTGAACTACCGCACCGAGATCAAGGTGGCGGGCGGGGTGCAGAAGGTGGAGCTGAAGAAGTACTCCAAGCGCCTGAAGCGGCACACGCTGCACAAGGTGAAGCGCAAGTAAATCCGAAGGATGAAGGCGGAAGGATGAAGGATGAGCAGGCGCTCGTCCGGTTCATCCTTCATCCTTCAGCCCTCATCCTTTGAACTTACGCCGATAGCTCAATTGGCAGAGCAGCCGTCTCCAAAGCGGCAGGTTGTAGGTTCGATTCCTACTCGGCGTGTTTTTATGGCGTCCGGAACGAAGAGCACCGAAGGGAACCAAGCGATGGCCGACGACGAGTCGCCCAAGGACATTGAACGCGCCAAGGCCCCGGGCCCCGACGCCGCCGACCGTGAAGCCGTCCCCGCCCGTCGCGGCGGGGGTGGCGGGGTGACCGTCGTCCCCGCGCGCCGCACGGGTGGCGGGTTCTTCTCGATCTACAAGCGCGGGCAGGGGTACTGGACCCGCATGGGCACGCTGTTCGCGGCGGTGCTGATCGGGTTCCTGACCGCCGAGTTCCTGTACGTCCAGATCTACTCGCGCTTCAACAGCGGCAAGAACCTGGCCGCGGGAATCGCGCTCGGGTTCTTCGTGCTGTTCGAGCTGTTCGCCTGGCGGCTGATGAACAAGCCGGGGAACGTCGACTTCCTGATCGCGACCGACAGCGAGATGAAGAAGGTCAACTGGACCAGCCGCCGCGAGCTGATCGGGTCGACCAAGGTCGTCGTGTTCTTCGTGATCCTGATCTCGGCGCTGCTGTTCGTGCTCGACATCGTGTTCGGCTCGCTGTTCCAACTCATTGGCGTGCTCGAGAGCGGGCCGTTCGGCTGAGCCGTTCGCGCGTCCGCCACCGCCCCGTCCCTCCCCGTCTCCGGTCCCCGAGTCCCCGCCATGCAATTCTTCGTCCTGCGAGTCGCCAGCAATAAAGAGGACCAGGTCCGCGAGAAGTTGTCGCGTAAGGTCAAGATCGAGGGGCTCGAGGCCCACGTCGGCCGGATCCTCGTGCCGACCGAGCGCGTGCACCAGATGAAGGGCGGCGTCCGCAAGGAGTCCGACCGAAAGCTTTATCCGGGGTACGTCTTCATCGAGCTCGAACTGGACAAGGACGGGCGCATCCCGGACAAGGTCTGGTTCGTCATCAAGGAGACCGAGGGGGTGGGCGACTTCATCGGGTCCAACGGCAAGCCGACGGCGATGTCGCTCAAGGACCAGGCGAAGATGCTGGACGAGGTCACCAAGGCCGAGCAGCCGACCAGCCTGCCGTCGCAGTTCAAGAAGTCGGACAAGGTGAAGGTCACCAACGGCGCGTTCGAGAACTTCGAGGGCGAGGTGGACGAAGTGCTGGCCGACCAGGGCCGCGTCCGCATCATCACGTCGATCTTCGGCCGCCCGACGCCGCTGGAACTGGAGTACTGGCAGATCGAGAAGCTGTAAGCAGACCTAAAACGAAAAGACGAAAAGACGTAAGGCGTACCGGACGATTCCGGTCTACTTTACGTCTTTTCGTTTTTCGTTTTTGCCGTCGAAAGAACCGCCGTAGCCGCCCTACCGTCTGAGCAAGATGTATCAGCTTCTCGAATATTACGGCAAATGGCACGGGTTCAAGGGCCGGTTCGCGGCGATGCCGGCGTGGGCGCGGTTCGTGGTCGGGATTGCGGCGCTGCCGGGCATTCTGCTGGTGCTCTTGTCAATCCTCGCGCTGCTTGTTAGTCTAGTCGCCCTTTTCCTCCCGGCGAACCTGGCGTACCGGGTTGTCACCTGGCTGTCCGGCGGTCGCAAGGCGGCAGCGGCGGCCCAGCAGGACGACGGCGACACCGAGTTCGTCGCCGTCCAGCAGGGGGGCGGAAGAGACCTCGACGACGACTAGGAGGCGCCCGAAGACGGCGGTGTTCACACCCCCGTCACCGCGGCGCCCGCGACGGAGGTGGTCGACCCCGACCAGCGCCCCCGGCGCCAGATCGAGGTCAAGATCGTCGAGTGAGTGGTGAGCGGCAGTGGCACTTTAGTGCCGCTGGATTGAGAGAACGAACGAGCGGCAGATCGAGCAGAAAGCGGTAGCGAGCCATGGCGAAGAAAGAAATCACGGTCCAGTTCAAGATCCAGGCCCCCGGCGGCACCGCGACCCCCGCGCCCCCCATCGGGCCGGCGCTGGGTCAGCACGGCGTGAACCCGGGCCAGTTCATCCAGAAGTTCAACGCCGCCACCGCCGCCCTCAAGGGCAAGGTCGTCGGCTGCCTGATCACGGTCTACAAGGACCGGACGTTCGAGTTCGAGATCAAGTCGAGCCCGGCGAGCACGCTGCTGAAGGACCTGGTCAAGGCCGAGAAGGGCTCGGGCGAGCCGAACAAGAACAAGATCGGCAAGGTCACGATGGCCCAGTGCCGCAAGCTGGCGGAAGAGAAGATCAAGGACCTGAACGCGTTCGACCTCGACAAGGCCGCCCGCGTGATCGCGGGTACGGCGCGGTCGATGGGGATCACGGTCGAGGGCTGATCGGTCGGAGGTCGCGATGGCGCCCGCAGTCGTCCTGGTGCTGTTGCAACGCCGACCGTTCCTGCCGTTCACGCTGATCCTTCCGTCCGAACTCGGAGTCGAAGACGGCTCCGTCGATGTCGAGCGGTCCGACGCCGCCAGGATGATCGGAGACGAAACGCTCCAGATCGTCGATTCGAAAACGCAGGAGGTCGTGCTGATCGACCTGCGTCACGTGTCTCGGGTTGTTACGTCTGGTCCGCTGTGACCGATCCGCAATCCGAGATCCGCGATCCGAAATCAAATGGGCTCACCACGGCCCGCAACAGTGGGAGCTTCGCCGGCAGCTTTAGTCCCGTCGGCACAGGAGCGCATTACCATGCCCGTCGTCGAACGTCGTTCCAAGCGATACAAGAAGGCCGCCGAGAAGGCGATCACCGCGCCCGTCGCGGTCGACGCCGCCATCGAGGTGGTCAAGGGGTTCCCCGGCACCAAGTTCGACCAGTCGGTCGAGCTGATCTTCTCCCTCGGGATCGACCCGAAGCAGGCCGACCAGATGATCCGCGGCAGCGTCTCGCTGCCCCACGGCATCGGCAAGGCGAAGCGCGTGATCGCGTTCTGCCCGCCGCACCTGGTGGACATCGCCAAGGCCGCCGGCGCCATCGAGGCGGGCGGTCAGGAGTTGGTCACGAAGGTCGAGAAGGAGAACTTCACGGACTTCGACGTGGCCGTCTCGACGCCGGACATGATGCGGTTCGTCGGCCGGCTCGGTAAGGTGCTGGGCCCCAAGGGCCTGATGCCGTCGCCCAAGGCCGGGACGGTGACCGCCGACGTGGCGACCGCCGTGCGCGAGTACGCCGCGGGCAAGATCGAGTTCCGCAACGACTCGGGCGGGAACGTGCACTGCGTCGTCGGGAAGGTGTCGTTCGAGTCGCCGAAGCTGGCGGACAACATCAACGCGATGGTGGGGACGATCCGCAAGCTCAAGCCGCAGACGTCGAAGGGCGCGTACTTCAAGAAGGTCGTCATCAAGGCGACGATGACGCCCGCGGTGCAGCTGAACCTCCAGTAAGAGTTGCTATTGACGTAGCAACGGACCATCAACAACAAGCAACTCTTCCCGGTGATTTCATGAGCAAGAAAGTCAAGAACCTGATCGAGAAGGAAATCGGGACGCGCCTCGAGAAGATCGAGGCGGTCGCCGTGTTCAACCCGCGCGGGATCAACGCGATCCAGAACAACCAGATGCGCCGCCGGCTGCTGGGCAAGAAGCTCCGCATGACGGTGGTGAAGAACACGCTCGCCGCCCGGGCGACGGCCAAGGGCAAGCTGAAGGGCTTCGAGTCGCTGCTCGCGGGCCCGTCGGCCGTGGTGTACGGCGAGGGCGTGGGCATCTCGGCGATCGCCCGGGCGCTGCTCGACGAGAAGAAGACGATCGAGGACGCCAAGGGCAAGCTCGAGCTGCGCGGCGCGTTCTTCGACGGCGAGATCTACGAGGGCGACAAGGGCATGGAGTCGGCGAGCAAGCTCCCGACCCGCGAGGAGGCGATCGGCAATATCGTCGCCGCGATCCTCGGCCCGGGGCGCAAGCTCGCCGCGGCGCTCAAGGGCCCGGGCGGCAAGCTCGGTGGCATCCTCAAGGCCATCGAAGAGAAGGCCCCCAAGGGGGACGAGGCGGCCCCCGCCGCCGAAGCCGCCCCGGCGTCGGCGTAATCACCCGCGGCACCGCAGGGACCGTCATCCTGAGGTACTCCGAAGGATCTAGCCCCGAACGTCAGGGCCGCCCCGCGTGGCCAATGACTTCGGACAACTGAGAACTGACAACTAACAACTGACTTTTTCGACTCCTGCCTCCCGACTGCCCCCGCTCGCGGGGTTAAACGGTTCCGACGTGGAGCCGGCTCTCGGGAACGGAGACATCGACACGTGCGGGGCACGTCACGCCCCACCAGAAAGGTTCGTGGACCATGGCTGAAGTGGCTGAAGACATCAAGGCGCTGGGCGACAAGCTCTCCGGGCTGACCCTCAAGCAGGCCGTCGACCTCGCGGCTTACCTGAAGGACACGTACAACATCGAGGCCGCCGCCGGCGCGGTGATCCAAGGTGGCGGTGGCGGCCCCGTCGCCGCCGTGGAAAAGGAAGAGGCCAAGTCGACCTTCGACGTGATCCTCAAGGCCGTCGATCCGGCCAAGAAGATCTCGGTCATCAAGGTCGTCCGCGCCCACACGGGCCTGGGCCTCAAGGAAGCCAAGGACCTCGTCGACGGCGCGCCGAAGACGATCAAGGAAAACCTCGACAAGCCCGAGGCCGAGAAGGTCAAGAAGGAGCTCGAGGAGCAGGGCGCGACGGTCGAGCTCAAGTAAGCTCGGCGATCCGCGTTCGACTTTCGATCGCAGAACAAAACCGGACGAGACCGCATTTTCGGTCTCGTCCGGTTTCTCGTTTGCGCGTTCCGAATAAACCTAACGGATATCCGCCGCCACAGCGGACGAGCTCGGCGGGTGCCCGAGAAGGGCTTTCCGTGCTGTTAGAATTGTTGTGACACGGAGCGCCGCAGGGGTAGACTTCCGCCCGACCGCTCACTTCTGAAGACAGGGAGCCCTGATGATCCCGTGGCGCACCGCGAAGATCCTGACCCTGCTGGTCGGCCTGCACCTCCCGGCGTCGGCCGGGAAGAGCATCTTCGATGACGACTGGACGCCGCCGTCGGCGAAGGAGGCGCCGGCGGCCGACGCGAAGCGGGCCCCGGAGCGGCCGCCGACGGTCAAGCCGCTGCCGACGCCACCGGCGGTCGAGCCGCGGCCCGGGTCCGTCGCTCCCCCGCCACCGGTTGGTCCGCCGGACGTGGTCGTCCCGCCGCCGGTGACGAGTAAGCACGCCATCCCGGCGAAGGCGGACCAGGACGCAACCCGCAAGGTCCTCCGCGTGGTGTTCGCAGAGCAACTGGCCGACCGCACTCCCGCGGGCCGACGGACACTGGTGGAGGCGCTCCGCCAGCAGGCGGAGAAGTCGGCACCGATCCCGACCGAGCGGTTCGTGTTGCTGGCGGCAGTCGTGAACGCGGCGGTCGAGGCGACGGACTTGCCGGGCGCGTTCCGGGCCGCCGAGCAGCTCGCGGGCGAGTTCGCGGTCGACGGCCCGACGGTGAAGGCGACCGCGTTCGCCGGGCTCGACGCCCGCTCGGTGCCCGCCGCCGCCGCGCCGGAGACGATCCGCGCGGGCGTCGACCTGGCGCGCGAGTTAACGGATTCCAGCGACTTTTCCGCGGCTGCCAAGGTGTGCGCGGGCCTGGCGGCCATTCCCACGACCGACCGCGCGCTTCGCGACGCCGTTCAGAAGGCCGGGAAGGAAGTCGAAGCGGACCGCCTCGAGGCCGTTCGATTGGCCGCGGCCTCGGAGAAGCTGAAGGGCGCCCCCGACGACCCGGCCGCCAATCAGACGCTCGGGCTGCACGCGTGCCTTCGTTCAGGCGCGTGGGAGGTGGGCGTTCGAATGCTGAGCAAGTCCGCCGACCCGGCGCTCCGGGCCGTCGCCGGCCGAGAGGCCGCGGCGCTGACGCCCGATCCCGCCAAGCCGATGTCGGCCGCGCTCAAGGACCAACTCGGCGACGCGTGGTGGGACCTGGCTGAGCGGGAGAAGGCGGCATCGACCCAGGCGCGGATGCGGACGCGGGCCGGGTATTGGTATCGCCTGGCCCAGCCCGACCTGATCGGTCTGACTAAGGCGAAAGTCGAGCGCCGGTTGGCTTCGATCAACCCGGCGGCCGCCCCCGCCGCTACGCCGGCGTCGGTTGCCACTAATTCCGGCGTCAAACCCGCAGCGCCAGGCGCGCCGGGACTGCCCAAACGCCCGGGCGGGGCGGGGTCGGCTGACCTGAGCCGCGCGGCGACGATTGAGTCGCTGGGATACGATCCGGTCCCGTTCGACGAGAGCACCGAGACGCGCAAGGGCCGTGGCAACTGGGCGCTTCCCGAGGGGCTGAAGAAGTCGAAGCTCCAGATCTACTCGAAGGTAAAGAAGGACCAGGGTCAGGAGGGGATGACCGAGTTCCGCGTGACGAAAGCGGGCACGATCCTGGTCGCCTGCAACTGGGAGTATCAGGGCAACGACGGCGGCGGTTGGAAGGCGACGCGGATGACCCAGCAGCAGTTCGTCGAGCAGGGATGGCGCATCGTGCCCGTCGAACAACTCGGCGGCCCCCTGATGCTGGGCAAGTTTACGCAGGTGGTATTCAGCCGGGAAGTGCGCGAGGGGGAGACCTACAAGTTGCGGTGCAATAAGTACGATCCGCCGTTCGTAATCTTGCCGGCGGCGGAATGAAGCCGCGCCGACTTGGGGGCGGGCGATGCCCGGACCGGCGCACCGTACTTTGGGCGAGGACATAGGAGCAGCCCGGTAATTCCCTCGCTCCTATTGTTGTCAAGGGTCAGACACCTTGACTCCCCCGGCACCCTTCGCTAGGATGCCTGGTTCAGCATTGGCTGGACAACGTCAACATCTTCCGCTGTAGCTGACTAGGACTTTTCCCAGCAAAGTGAGAGGGAAAAGCTCTGGTCGCTTTCCGCTTTTTGTCGGCGGATGAGTCGTAAGTTCAGTCTCTGCCGTTTGTTAATGTGAATTCTCTGGGCTGGCCAGTGTCAGGCGGGCCCGGCAACAGGCCGCACTACGTTTCGTAAGGCGGCTAATTTTGTCGACGCGGGTCCTCCTGAGGCGGTGGCACTTGGGTGCCGCCGATTTGCCCGAAGTCGACCGTCAGTAGTCCCCGAACCGGGACGTCTGGCCCTAGATCAACGCAGGTTCGCCTCCCAAGGCCTTTTGGAAGGATCGACTGATGCAAGTGCGCGAAGTGCGGG
The DNA here is from genome assembly GCA_035459845.1 of Tepidisphaeraceae bacterium. GTDB lineage: Bacteria > Planctomycetota > Phycisphaerae > Tepidisphaerales > Tepidisphaeraceae > DASPKW01. The sequence goes on from DATHXE010000481.1 coordinate 7,397, forward strand.
ATTTCTCGAAGGTCGGCGACGCCATGCCGATCCCCAACCTCATCCACGTCCAGCAGGCCGCCTACCAGCGGTTCCTCCAGGAGGAAGCCGAGCCCGTCAAGCGGAAGAACGAGGGGCTCGAATCCCTCCTCCGCGAAGTGTTCCCGATCGAGTCGTACGACGGCAACCTCCGGCTCGAGTACGTCTCGTACGAGCTCGCCGAGGCCCGGTACACGCCCGACGAGTGCCGCGCACTCCGCCTGACCTACGGCATGCCGTTCCGGATCAACGTCAAGTTGCACCGGAAGGACGACCCGGAAGTCAAGGAAGACTCGATCTACCTGGGCGAAGTCCCGATCATGATCGGCGGGGGCGAGTTCATCATCAACGGCGCCGAGCGCGTGATCGTGAACCAGTTGCACCGCTCGCCGGGCGTGGACTTCCTGGTCGAACACCAGGAGGGCGACCGCCCGCTGCACGGGTGCCGCATCATCCCCGAGCGCGGCTCGTGGATCGAGTGCTCGGTCACGAAGAAGGACGCGCTGGCCGTCCGCATCGACCAGTCGTCGAAGATCCCCGCGACCACGTTCCTGCGGGCGCTCGACGAGAAGTACTCCAAGACCGAAGCGATCATCAAGGAGTTCTACACGATCGACACGGTCAAGCTGAAGGACCTGACGGCCACCGCGTACGCGGTCGCCTCGATCGTCGACGGGGAGACGGGCGAAGAGGTCGTCAAGGCCGGGGCCCAGATCGGCGAGCACCTCGAGAAGCTGCAGGCGTCGGCCCTGAAGACGGTGGACGTGGTGACGAAGGTCGCCGACCCCCTGATCCTGAACACGATCGCCGAGGACACGTCCGAGAGCCACGTCAACGCGCTGCTGAAGATCTACGCGCGGCTCCGCCCGGGCAACCCCCCGCAGGAGGACAAGGCCCGCACGCTGTTCAACGAGAAGTTCTTCGACGAAAACCGCTATCGGCTCGGCCGCGTCGGCCGCTTCCGCATCAACCGCAAGTTCGACCAGGAAGTCGCCGAGACCGAGATGACGCTCCGGTCGGAAGACCTGGTCAACTCGCTCAAGTACATGTTCAAGCTGCGGTCGGGCGAAGGGTACATCGACGACATCGATCACCTGGGTAACCGCCGCCTGCGGACGATCGACGAGCTGGCCGCCGAGGAACTCCGCAAGGGCTTCCTGAAGCTGCGCCGGACGGTCCAGGAGCGCATGTCGCTCAAGGACCCGAAGGAGCTGGGCAAGGTCTCGGAGCTGGTCAACAGCAAGAGCATCAGCTCGGCGATCGACTTCTTCTTCGGGCGCGGCGAGCTGTCGCAGGTCGTCGACCAGACGAACCCGCTGTCGCAGCTGACGCACGAGCGGCGCCTGTCGGCCCTCGGGCCGGGCGGTTTGAACCGCAAGCGCGCCGGCTTCGAAGTCCGCGACGTTCACATTTCGCACTACGGCCGCATCTGCCCGATCGAGACGCCCGAAGGCACGAACATCGGTCTGATCGCGTCGCTGTCGATCTACGCCGACATCGACGAGTACGGCTTCCTGATCACGCCGTACCGCGTGGTCACGGAAGGCAAAGTCAACGGCAAGCACAAGTACCTGCGCGCCGACGAGGAAATGAAGTCGGTGCTGGCGCCGCCCGACGCGGTGGACCGCAAGGAAGGGCACGTCAAGAAGGGCCTGGTGCTGGCGCGGGTCGAGGGCGACCTGGCGACGGTGCCGTCGAAGGACGTGCAGTACATCGACATCAGCCCGCGGCAGACCGTGTCGGTCTCGGCGGCGCTGATCCCGTTCCTCGAGCACGACGACGCGAACCGCGCGCTGATGGGCTCGAACATGCAGCGGCAGGCGGTGCCCCTGATCCGCGTGGACCCGCCCGTGTGCGGGACCGGCATGGAGCGACCCGTCGCCCAGAACTCGGGCATGGTCGTCCGGGCGGAGCGCGCCGGCGTCGTCACGTACGTCGACGCGATGCGCATCCTGATCGACAACGCCGACGAGTACGTGCTGCGGAAGTTCCACGGGCTCAACGAGCGCACGTGCCTGAACCAGAAGCCGATCGTCAAGAAGGGCCAGCGCGTCAAGAAGGGCCAGATCATCGCCGACGGCCCGGCCACCTGGCAGGGCGAGTTGGCGCTGGGCCGGAACGTGCTCGTCGGGTTCATGACCTTCGACGGGTACAACTTCGAAGACGCGATCGTGATCAACCAGCGGCTGGTCAAGGACGACGTGTTCACCTCGATCCACATCGAGGAGTACGACGTCGAGATCCGCGAGACCAAGCTGGGCCGCGAGGAGTTCACGCGCGACATCCCGAACGTGTCCGAGCGGGCCCTGGCGAACCTGGACGAGAACGGCATCGTCCGCGTCGGGACGCGCGTCGGCCCGGGCGACATCCTGGTCGGTAAGGTCGCCCCCAAGAGCAAGAGCGAGCTGACGCCGGAAGAGAAGCTGCTGCACGCGATCTTCGGCCGGGCCGGCGAAGACGTGAAGAACGACTCGCTGGAAATGCCGGCGGGCGAAGAGGGCGTGGTCATCAACTCGCAGCGGTTCAGCCGCCGGATGCACCTGACCGACGAGCAGAAGAAGGCGCACAAGAAGGACCAGGAGAAGTACGAAAAGGACATGAACCTGCGGGCGATCGCCATCTTCAAGCAGATGGTGGGCGAGATGAACGAGGTGACCGGCCAGCAGATGGTCGACCCGAACACCCGCCAGAAGGTCGGCCAGTCGGACATCCCCGACGTGATCATCGAGCAGATCGACACGTTCAGCCTGGACTGGGTGAAGGGCTCGAAGGAGTCGCGCGAGCAGGCGGAGAACACGTACAGCCGGTTCTGGCCGCGCGTGCAGGGCGTGCTGAAGGAGCGGTCGCGCCGGGTCGAGCACATGAAGCGCGGCGACGAGCTGCCGTCGGGCGTGCTCGAGATGGTGAAGATCTACGTCGCGACGAAGCGGACGCTGTCGGTCGGCGACAAGATGGCCGGCCGCCACGGGAACAAGGGCGTCATCGCCCGGATCGTGCCCGAGGAGGACATGCCGTTCCTCGAGGACGGGACGGCGATCGACATCATGCTCAACCCGCTGGGCGTGCCGAGCCGCATGAACGTCGGGCAGATCCTCGAGACCCACCTCGGGTGGGCGATGATGGTGCTCGGGCAGCAGGCGGTGACGCCGGTGTTCGACGGCGGCACGGAAGACGAGATCTTCGCGTGCGTCGAAGAGGCCAACAAGGCCGTCAAGGAGCGCCGCAAGACGCGCGACAAGGAAAAGAAGCCGCTGAACGACCGGCAGCTGGACGTGACGATGCCGTACGGCGGCAAGGCGCAGCTGCACGACGGCCGGACGGGCGAGCCGTTCGAGCAGCGGACGACGGTGGGCTACATCTACATGATGAAGCTGCACCACCTGGTCGACGACAAGATCCACGCGCGGGCGACGGGCCCGTACTCGCTGATCACGCAGCAGCCCCTGGGCGGCAAGGCCCGGACGGGCGGCCAGCGGTTCGGTGAGATGGAAGTGTGGGGTCTGGAAGCCTACGGCGCGGCGTACATCCTTCAGGAACTCCTGACGGTGAAGTCGGACGACGTCGAGGGCCGGACGAAGATCTACGAGTCGATGGTCAAGGGCAACAACACGCTCGAGGCCGGCACGCCGGTGAGCTTCGACGTGCTGTGCAACGAGATCCGCGGGCTGGGCCTGAACATCCAGCTGGAGAAGAAGAAGGGCGCGGGCGTGACCGAGGACGAGGACATGATGTAGGAAGGATGCCGGTATGGCTGATGGCGAACGGCTGGGCGTGCTAAAGCAGATCGAGGAACTCAAGACACAGGTTCCCTTTTCGCCCTTTCTGATCGTGCTAAGCAGTGGAGACCGGTACCTGATCGAGGCACCGGCGAATCTGGTCGAGATGAAATCCGAATTGTTCTACGCCTTTCCGGGCGGCGATCGATTTGTATTGATCCGGATCAACCAGATCACTGCGGTGGAACGCCCTGAGGCTCGTCGGCAAGGTCATCGCCGGAAGGTCTCATGAGTACTGGCTGTGCGCGGAGCGATCGAAATCGAGGGCATGCTGTAGCACGGAGCGACCATGCGATCATTGATCGGTACTGTGACGATCTCCCCGCCTCAGCCTTGGTATCACAATTGGGATGCTTGGCTCGTGGTGGCCGGCGCCCTGCTCCTGATCTGTGGCTGGTTGTTCGTGTCGCTCCGCTCCACTTATGAGACTTGGTCAGCCACCCGTGTTCGTCCCGAAAAATGAAGTCTCAAGGCTTTGAAGTACTGCGGCAATCAGTACCGAAGGTCACCGCGGCCCCTGAGCACAAAGATTGACCGCGCTTCTTGAAATGGACAACAACCCCGGCGAGCCCGCCCAGTCGCCGGGTCCTGAAACGCAGCAGAAGTCTGAGTAAGTAATCAAACCACCGGCGCGTGCGGCCGGTGACGACCGAAAGGCGAAAGACAATGGCTGAGACCGTTTACGATCGCATTAACGACTACGGCTCCGTGCGCATCCAGCTCGCGAGCCCGAACGACATCCGCTCGTGGTCCTTCGGCGAGGTCAAGAAGCCCGAGACCATCAACTACCGCACCTACCGCGCCGAAAAGGACGGGCTCTTCTGCGAGCGCATCTTCGGCCCCGAGCGCGACTGGGAGTGCTCGTGCGGGAAGTACAAGGGGACGAAGTACAAGGGCATCATCTGCGACCGGTGCCAGGTCAAGGTGACCCACAGCCGCGTGCGCCGCAAGCGCATGGGGCACATCAACCTGGCCGCCCCGATCGTGCACATCTGGTTCTTCAAGGCCCTGCCGTCGCGCCTGGGCGCGCTGCTGGACATGAAGACCAGCGACATCGAGAAGATCGTCTACTTCCAGGACTACGTCATCACCGATCCCGGTAAGACGCCCCTGAAGAAGAAGCAGGTGCTGAACGAGGACGACTACCGCGCCGCGTTCGAGAAGTACGGCGAGGAGTTCGAGGCCGAGATGGGGGCCGAGGCGATCAAGAAGCTGCTGGGCATGCTCGACCTGCACGCCGAGCAGGGCAAGATCCGCACCGACATCACGAAGACGGCGAGCAAGCAGAAGATCAAGGACCTGACCAAGCGCCTGAAGATGATCGAGGCGGTGCGCGGGTCGGAGAACAAGGCCGAGTGGATGGTCATGGACGTGATCCCGGTGATCCCGCCGGACCTGCGCCCGCTCGTGCTGCTCGAGAGCGGGAACTTCGCGACGAGCGACCTGAACGACCTGTACCGGCGCATCATCAACCGCAATAACCGGCTTAAGAAGCTGGTCGACCTGAACGCGCCCGAGGTCATCATCCGCAACGAGAAGCGGATGCTGCAGCAGGCGGTGGACGCGCTGTTCGACAACGGCCGGTGCCGCCGGCCGGTGCTCGGCTCGTCGAACCGTCCGCTCAAGTCGCTGACGGACATGATCAAGGGCAAGCAGGGCCGGTTCCGCGAGAACCTGCTCGGCAAGCGCGTCGACTACTCGGCCCGGTCGGTCATCGTGGTCGGCCCGGAGCTGAAGCTGCACCAGTGCGGTTTGCCGAAGAAGATCGCGCTCGAGCTGTACCAGCCGTTCATCATCCGCAAGCTCAAGGAGCACGGGCTGGCGGATACGATCAAGTCGGCCAAGAAGATGCTCGAGCGGCGCGACCCCGAGGTCTGGGACATCCTCGAAGAGGTGATCTACCAGCACCCGGTCATGCTGAACCGCGCCCCGACGCTGCACCGCATGGGCATCCAGGCGTTCGAGCCGGTGCTGGTGGAAGGCAACGCGATCAAGATCCACCCGCTGGTGTGTAAGGGGTTCAACGCCGACTTCGACGGCGACCAGATGGCCGTGCACTTGCCGCTGAGCATCGAGGCGCAGACGGAAGCCCACATCCTGATGCTGGCGCCGAACAACATCTTCTCGCCGGCGAACGGGACGCCGATCATCTCGCCGTCGCAGGACATCGTGCTGGGGACGTTCTACATCACGACGGACCGCGAGGGCGACAAGGGCGAGTTCATGATGTTCAACAGCCCGACGGAGGCCTTCATGGCCTTCGACACGGGCAAGATCAAGATGCACTCGCGCGTGTTCGTCCGCCTGACCGACCGGACGCACGTCGTCCCGGACGACAAGTCGGGCGAGCACGCGATCGAGGACGTGGCGTGGCGGTTCTTCGAGGAGCACAAGAAGCGCCAGAACCCCGAGCACCAGACCGGCCCGCGCCCGACCGGCGACGGGAAGAAGGTCAAGGGGTTCAAGTCGAACGTCATCCTGACGACGGTCGGGCGGTGCCTGTTCAACGACGTGCTGCCCAAGGCGATGCCGTTCTACAACTACGCGTTGACCGCCAAGGGCGCGGCCCGCGTGATCGCCGACACGTACGCCAAGCTCGGCCGCCCGGCGACGATCGACCTGCTCGACAACATGAAGTCGCTGGGCTTCAAGCGGTCGACGCTGGCGGCGGTCTCGTTCGGCATCACCGACATCCGCAGCCCGGACTCGAAGCAGCACATCCTCGACGAGGGCCAGAAGAAGGCCGACCGGATCGAGAAGTCGTACCGCCAGGGCGCGATCACGGCCCAGGAGCGGTACGCGGCGCTGATCGACACCTGGGGCCACGCCCGCAAGCTCGTGACCGACGACCTGATGACCGGCATCCAGGCCGACTACCGGGACGACGGCGGCAAGCCGATGTCGAAGGAAGACGCGGTCAAGGCGAAGATCCCGAAGTACCTGAACCCGATCGCGCTGATGGCCGTGTCGGGCGCCCGCGGTAACGTCGACCAGATCCGCCAGCTGGGCGGGATGCGCGGCCTGATGGCCAAGCCGTCGGGCGAGATCATCGAGACGCCGATCAAGTCGAACTTCCGCGAGGGCCTGTCGGTGCTGGAGTACTTCAGCTCGACGCACGGCGCGCGTAAGGGCCTGGCCGACACCGCCCTGAAGACGGCGGACTCGGGTTACCTGACGCGCAAGCTCGCCGACGTCGCGCAGAACGTGATCGTGTCGCAGTTCGACTGCGGGACGGTGAACGGCGTTACCAAGACGACGATCTATAAGGGCGAGACGGTCGAGGTCGAGCTCAAGGACCTGATCGTCGGTCGGACGGCCCGCGACACGGTGCGCAACCCGATCTCGGACGACACGATCGTCCACGAGAATCAGATCATCACCAACGAGATCGCCGACCACCTCAAGGAGCTCAAGCTCGAGTCGATCCGCGTGCGCAGCCCGCTGACGTGCGAGTCGGCCCGGGGCGTGTGCGCCTCGTGCTACGGGATCGACATGTCGACCAACCAGGTCGTCGAGGAGGGGCTGGCGGTCGGGATCATCGCCGCCCAGTCGATCGGCGAGCCGGGCACGCAGCTGACGATGCGGACGTTCCACACGGGTGGCGCCGCGGCGAGCAGCCTGATCGAGAACGACATCAAGACGATCGCCGGCGGTACGGTCGAGCACCGCGACGTGAACGCGGTGACCGTGAAGGACTCCGAGGGTCACTCGCGGATGGTGGCCCTGAAGCGGAACGGCGAAATCGCGGTCGTCGACGCGAAGGGCCGCGAGATCGAGAAGTACAAGGTGCCGTACGGCGCCACCGTGCTCGCCGGCAACGGCGAGAAGGTCAAGCCCAAGCAGCAGCTCGTGTCGTGGGACCCGCACATCACGCCGATTCTCGCCGAGAAGACCGGTGTGATCCGGTACGAGGACATCGAGGAGGGCGAGACGGTCCGCGTCGAAGAGGAGCGCAAGGGCAACGCCGCCGGCGAGTCCGGGGCGGCCAAGCTGGTCGTCATCGAGCACAAGGGCGAGCGGCACCCGCGGATCACGATCGAGGGCGACGACGGGAAGATCCTGGACTTCCACTACCTGCCGGCCAAGGCGCGTATCGAGGTCACGCCGGGCCAGAAGGTGCAGGCCGGTCAGCTGCTGGCCCGCCAGCCGAAGGAAGCCGCGGGCACGATGGACATCACGGGCGGCCTGCCGCGCGTGACGGAGATCTTCGAGGCCCGCAAGCCGAAGGACCCGGCCGTCCTGGCCGAGATCAGCGGCACGGTCGAGCTCAAGAGCGAGAAGCGCCGCGGCAAGATGACGATCATCGTCAAGTCCGAGACGGGCATGGAGCGCGAGCACCACGTCCCGCAGGACAAGGAACTGCAGGTGCACACGGGCGACTACGTGGAGGCCGGCGACCCGCTGATCCGCGGGCCGCTGATCCCGCACGACATCCTCCGCATCAAGGGCGAGGAGTCGCTGTACCAGTACCTGTTGACCGAGGTGCAGAACGTGTACCGGTCGCAGGGCGTGAAGATCAACGACAAGCACATCGAGACGATCCTGAACCAGATGCTCCGCAAGGTGAAGGTCGACGACCCGGGCGACTCGAAGGTGCTGCCGGGCGAGGTGCTTGACAAGTTCCGCTTCCGTACGGCCAACGAGCAGTTGGCCCAGTCGTACCGGATCTCGGACCCGGGCGGGACCGAGTTCAAGGAGGGCGACGTGATCGAGAAGCAGGTGCTGAAGGAGGCCAACGAGGCCGCCGAGGCGGCGGGCAAGGACCCGGCCAAGGGCAAGCGGCCCAAGCCGGCCCGGGCCAAGACCCTGCTCCTGGGCATCACGAAGGCGTCGCTGCAGTCCGAGTCGTTCATCTCGGCCGCCTCCTTCCAGGAGACGACCAAGGTGCTGACCGAGGCGGCCCTGGCCGGCGCGGTCGACACGCTGGTCGGGCTCAAGGAGAACGTCATCCTGGGCCACCTGATCCCGGCCGGTACGGCGTTCCACCCGCACCTGCAGCTCAAGATCAAGCACCTGGCGGCCCCGCCGGCGATGGAAGATTACGAGCCGCAGCGTCACCAGCGCGAGTTCACGCCCCCGCGCGACTTGTCGCCGCAGGCCGGTTCGTAAGGCGAGCGGTCGCGACGACCCTGAGCCGTTGTTAATGTGATCCCAACCCGCGCCCCGGTGCACCCGCACCGGGGCGCGTTTCGTTGCGGCTATGGGAGGGCGAGGCTCCGCCCGAGCCGTTGGCCATCGCGCGGGGT
>DATHXE010000482.1:0-6087 GCA_035459845.1 Tepidisphaeraceae bacterium
GCGAGCGATTGATCGGGAACGGTAACGATTAACGATTAATGCTTAAGAGGGAAAGGGTCCTCTTAAGCATTAATCGTTAATCGATACCGATGGATTGCGGTGAGTTATCCGGCGGCAGCGGGCTGCACGTCGCGGAACTTGTACCCGAAGCCGCGGATCGTCTCGATCTGGTCGGACGCCTTGCCGAGCTTTCGGCGGATGGCGGTGATGTGGACGTCGATCGTGCGGTCGAAGACGTTGGCGTCGCGGCCGAGGGCGGCGTCGATGATGTCGTCGCGCGAGAGGACGCGGCCGGGGCGCGAGGCGAGGAACTGGAGGATGCGGAACTCGGTCGCGGTGAGCGAGACGGACTTGCCGGCGGCCATGACCTCGTGGCGGGCGACGTCGATGACCAAATCGCCCTGGCGGATGACCTGTTCGGGCTCGGCCTGGGTGGCGGTGCGGCGGAGGATGGCGCGGACGCGGGCGACGAGCTCGCGCGGGCTGAACGGCTTGGTGATGTAGTCGTCGGCCCCGATCTCGAGCCCGACGACGCGGTCGGACTCGGTCGCCTTGGCGGTCAGCATGATGATCGGGACGCGGGCCGAGCGCGGGTCGGCGCGGAGGCGGCGGCAGACCTCGAGCCCGTCGATGCCGGGCATCATGAGGTCGAGGATGATCAGGTCGAGCTTGTGGCGCTGGGCGATCTCGAGGCCGGACTGGCCGTCGGACGCGCTGATCGTGTCGAAGCCCTCCTTGTCCTCGAGGTTGTAGCGGACCATCTCGATGAGGTCCTTCTCGTCGTCGATGATGAGGATCGTGCCTTTGTTCATGCTGGTTGCTAGTTACTGGTTGCTAGGTGCTGGTCAGACCGTGGCGGTTCCGTTTCGCGCGGCGGCGGCGGCGGCCTGGGAGGCGGCGTGCCTTACGTCGCGGCCCTGGACGATGTAGATGGCTTCCTCGGCGATGTTGGTCGCGTGGTCGCCGATGCGCTCGATGTTCCGGCTGATCAGGATCAGCGACAGGGCCCGCTGGATCGTGCCCGGGTCGGCCATCATGTAGGTCAGGAGCGTGCGGAAGATCTGGTCGCGGAACGCGTCGACCTTGGACTCCTCGGCGATGATCCGCTCGGCGATGTTGACGTCGCGGTTGACGACGGCCGTCAGGGCGTCGCGGACCATTTTCTGGGCGATTTCGGCCATGATCGGGAGGTCGACCATCGGCTTGAGGGCGGGCTGGGAGAGGACGTAGCTGGCGTTCTGGACGATGTTCTTGGCCTGGTCGGCGATGCGTTCGAGGTCGGTGACGATCTTGGTGGCCGTGAACAGGAAGCGGACGTCGCGGGCCACGGGCTGGTGGAGCGCGGTCAGGCGGAGGGCCTCGTCGTCGATCTCGACCTGGAGGGCATTGACCTCGTCCTCGCGGGCGTAGACGTCGCGGGCGAGCGACTCGTCCCGCTCGACGAGGATGCGCGTGGCCAGGTCGATCATGGACTCGGCGAGCGACCCCATGAGGACGATCTTCTTGGTCACGTCCCGCATTTGTTCGTCGAAGTGTCGGACCATCGGGGCGGCGTCCTGTTGGGGGTCGTTCGGGGCCGCGATGGATCGTAGTCAGGCGTGTTAGCGAGCCGCAAGCGAATTGTGAAGATCGGGTTAAGCGGGGCGCGGGATGCCTTTGTACGGCGGGGCGCGGAAGTTTGTCGGCGTCTTAATACAGCCTTCAAGGGGCGGGAATAGGGTTCGCAGCGGTCCGACACCTTAGACCGGAGGCGACCGATGAGCACGAGCGTGAGCGGCCCGACAATCGAGGGTGAGACTGAGGACGGGCCGCCCAAGGGCGGCGAGGAGCGTCAGATGGATGCGGGAACAGCGAAGGCGCGGACGGGCGGGGGCGGCGCTGCGCTGGGGTTCGCGGTGGGGTCGCCGCGCAACGGCGAGCGCCGCGTGGGTGACGGTGCGAATCGCGCCGCGACAACTGGCGGCATCTCGCCGGCCCAGGCGGTGCTCGGGGCGGACGTGAAGGTGAAGGCGGTCGCCCGCGGGCTGAGCTTCTCGTACGGAACGTTTAAGGCGATCAAGAACATCCACCTGCCGATCGCGCACAACAAGGTGACGGCGCTGATCGGGCCGTCCGGGTGCGGGAAGAGCACGCTGCTCCGGTGCTTCAACCGGATGCACGACCTGTACCCGAATCACAAGTACGAGGGGGCGATCCACCTCTACCCGGATGCGCTCAACATCGTCGACCCGCGGGTCAACCCATCGGACGTGCGGATGCGGATCGGGATGGTCTTCCAGCGGCCCAACCCGTTCCCCAAGAGCATCTACGAGAACGTGGCGTTCGGGCTGCGCGTGCGGGGTGAGTCGAGCCGGGCGGTGATCGACGAGCGCGTCGAGCGGGCCCTGCGCGGGGCGGCGCTGTGGGACGAGACGAAGGACCGCCTGCACGAGAGCGGCATGGCGCTCTCGGGCGGGCAGCAGCAGCGGCTGTGCATCGCGCGGTCGCTGGCGACCGAGCCGGAGATCATCCTGTTCGACGAGCCGACCAGCGCGCTGGACCCGATCGCGACCGGGAAGATCGAAGAGCTGATGAACGAGCTGCGCAGCCGGGTCACGATCGTGATCGTCACCCACTCGATGCAGCAGGCGGCGCGGATCAGCGACTACACGGCGTTCATGTACCTGGGCGAACTGGTCGAGTTCGACCGGACGAACCGGATGTTCACGAACCCGGGGAAGAAGCTGACGGAGGAGTACATCACGGGGCGGTTCGGGTGAGGGCGGGTGCGCGCGTGCCGGAGGTATTTCACGGCCGGCCTGAGGTATCGGGCGCGGGGGAACAACGGCGGTGATGCGGGCGGGATAGGGAGTCGTGCGCGGGCCGTCGATTCGCGGGCCGCGCCACGATGAACTTATTCACCCGAATGCTGATCGCGTGTGTCGCCTGGCTCGCGTTCGCCCCGTCGGGGGGCGCGGCGATCCTGGACGACGTGAGTTTCGCGGACGCCGCCTCGGAGCGGGTGCACCGGGTCGTGGCGACGCGGGGCGAGACGATCGCCGGGCTGTTGAGCGTGCCGGCGCGGCGACTGCTGCCGACCGACCCGCCGACGTGGGAGGGGGGGCGGATCGCGTTCGAGCTGAAGGTCGACCCGGCTAGGCCGACGTACTTCACGCTCCGGCTGTCGGGCTCGGACGTGAGCCGCAACCGGCTGATGCTGTACGCCGACGGGAAGCAGGTCGGGTATCGCCACCTGGGCGATTACGACGCGCTGGACGTCGGAGCGGACGCGCCGGTGTGCGCGGGGCGTTTTTATTACGTGACGCAGCCGCTGCCCGAGTCGCTGACAAAGGGCAAGGACCGCCTCACGTTCGAGATCCGCGCCTCCGGCCCCGTCTCGGCGTACGCGCGAACGTTCGACGAGTACCAGAAGGTCATGACCGAGCCGTCGCGCGGGGTGTACCGGGCGTACACGCACACGGAGGGTTGCTTCGTCCCGCCGGCGGACGATCGGCAGGGGGCGGCGCCGCCGGAGCTGCCGGCGCGAATCGAACCGGGGGCGGAGGTGATCACGGACGTGAAGCGGCGGGTCGGCGGGGCGCTCGAGGGGCTCTTGCGCGACAAGCGCCCGCCCGGGCAGATGCAGGCCCAGTTCCTGGCGCGGGCGTACTTCGTCAAATGGTCGCCGGCGGCGGCAAATCTGAAGGCGGTCGAGCGCGTGGTCGCCGGACTCGATCAGGCGTATCGGGCGTTCAGGAAGGACCCGAAGTTCGCCGAGGCGGACCCGTCGACGCCCAACCCGGACTGGTTCGGGCTGGGCCCGGCGGGGGAGGCCGTGGGCCTGCTCGCGGGCGCGATGGGGGCGACGACGCTGGATGAGCGGATCGACGACGGCGCGGGCGGGCGGGTCGTGCGGCGGTCGGCGTACGCGGACATGCTCGTCGCGTCCCGCGACTGGCACCGGCGCAACCGCCGGCTGTACACGAACCAGTCGATGATCAACGACTTGTACGGCGTCTACTGGTGCAACCGCGGCGTGGCGGCGGTGGACCCGGCGCGGGCGATGCCCGAGGCGGAGGCGCGGCGGTACTTGTACGAGTCGGTCGGGCTGACGCCGTGGCTCGGGAGCGACACCGACGCGGGCCCGAGCCGGCCGGCGGGGGACGGGTTCTACCAGCTCACGGCCCGCGGGCTGACGCGCGAGCTGGGGTACGTCGGCGGGTACGGCGAGGTGCTGGACTGGGTGACGCAGATCTACAACGCGACCCGGCCCGCGCCCGGCGAGCCCGGCGACGCGCGGGTCGGCGAGCAACTGGCGAAAATCGCGCGGGCGCGGGCGGCGTTCCGGTACCCGTCGGCGGACGCGGACGGCTTTCGCGCGATGCGGCTGGAGGCCGTGGTCGGGTGGCGCGACGCTCACTATCCGGGCTACGTGACGTACGCGCAGCGGGCGACGTGGGACGGGTCGCCGGTCGAGGCGGCGGCGGCGACGCTCGACCCGCACGTCGTCGGGTACGCGCAGCAGATGCTGGCCGACAACCAGTTCTTCGCCGCGGTGCGGGCGCAGGTAAAGGCGGGCGGGTTCCGCACGACGGCGGGGCTGCTGAGCGTCCCGGACGATTATGAGGCGCTCGCGGCGCGGCCGCCGGGCCCGCACCGCCTGCCGATGACCGGGCCGGGCGATTTCGCGTTCGCGGACGAGGAGGACGGCGTCGTCGCGATCCGCCGGGGGGACGAGATACTGTACGCGTCGCTCTACTGGCGCGCGCGCCACGCGGTCAACGGGCTGGCGCGCGTCCACCGCATCACGCCGACGTTCGAGCGGCAGGCGACCGTCCGGCTGGCGCGACAGGAATTCGAGCCTTCGGGTGCGTTCTGGACGCGGCCGAACTGGACGGATTTCGGGTTCGCCAAGGGCGGCCACAGGTACCCCGGCAACCCCAAGTCGGCCCACGCCGGCGAACGGCTGCCGATCGCGAAGGTCCCGGCGGACGTGGCGTTCGAGCCGGGACAGGAGAGCCCGTTCGCGGGGCGGGCGGAGTTCTACGAAATGCGGTTCGGCGACTACCTGATCGGGATGAACGCGAGCCGCGCGAAGACGTTCGAGGTGATCGCGCCGGCCGGGTTCGCGCGGGCGCCGGAACTGATCACGGGGAAGACGATCGACGTCGGCGGCCCGGTCCGGGTGGGGCCGATGTCGACGGTCGTGCTGTACCTGGGGAAGTAACGGCGATCATCGTGGCGAAGACCTCGGTCTGGTAACGGTGCGCAGTGGCTTACACACGTGTCCGCGGGTTTGGCGCGTGCGCCACGACGGCGACTGGCACGGCGCGGGGCCGGGGATATGATTCCGCACCTATGCGCAAGACGCCCGCCCGCACCGTTCTGGCTTACGCCGCCGCCGCCGTTTGTCTGTCGATCGCCGGGGCCACCGGCTTTGCTGCCGACGAGGCCGCCGATTCGGCCGCGGCCAACCCGGGCGGGCAGACGTGGCCGAAGCTCCCGATCCTGAAGGTGGACGAGAGCAAGGCGCCGGCGTTCAAGGAGGCGGAGGAGGCGGCGAAGGGGTTCCGGGTGCCGAAGAACCTGAAGCTTTCGCTGTTCGCGGCCGAGCCGCAACTCGTGTCGCCGGTGGCGATCTCGGTCGACGAGAAGGGGCGGGTTTACGTCGTCGAGACGTTCCGCGCGTGGGGCAACGGCGGGATCGACATGCGGAAGTTCATGTGGTGGTTGGACCACGACCTGGCCGCCCGGACGGTCGAGGACCGCGTCGCCTGGAGCAAGAAGGTCTCGCCGGCGACGGCGAACAACCTGACGCTCGACTCGGACCGCCTGCGCTTGGTCGAAGACACGGACGGCGACGGCAAGGCCGACAAGTCGACGCTCATGCTCGACGGGTTCAACACGATCGAGTCGGGCGTCGCGGCGGGCGTGCTCGCGTGGCGCAGCTCGGTCTACTTCGCCAACATCCCGCACCTCTACCGGTTCGACGCGCCGACGGCGTCGGCGACCAAGGTCGAGAAGCCCGAGGAGCTGTCGGGTGGGATGGGCGTGCACTACCAGTTCATCGGCCACGACCTTCACGGCCTGGCGATGGGGCCGGACGGG
>DATHXE010000483.1:0-4210 GCA_035459845.1 Tepidisphaeraceae bacterium
GACTGCGGCGGGGTGAGCTGGGTCCGCGCGTCGTCGAGGGCGGCGGCAAGGGCCTCCTCGCGCGCGAGAAATGTGCCGGTGTAGTTTTCGCCGTTGAGGGAGTAGGCGTAACGAGCGGGCATAGGCTGACTCGTCCTTTCTGACCGAATTATACCCCCCCATTTTGAGCGTGTGGGGCGCCGCGCACGAAATCGGACACGGCCGTGTGCTGGGTTATCGGGAGTGGCCTCCGGGGTGTTGCGAAACGGGGGCAAACGTTGGGCGTAACGTGAGATGTGCGATTATAATCGGCGAACTCCGGTGATCGGCAGGAGGATTGGGCGTTGGGATTGGGATCCGGGGCGTCACTTGACGCTTCCGAAGGTGCCGGGTTCGTGGAGAAACACCAGCGGAGCGTGACGTCGATGACGATGGACGACCAGCAGTTGGGGTACGACGCAGGGCCGGCGATGCCGATCAGTTGGACGTCGGACCAGCTCGTGCGGCTGGAGCACGAATGGCGGCGGCTACAGCGGAGCTTCGCGTACCACCCGTCGGTGAAGATCACGCCGCTCGCGGGGAACCCGCCGGGCGAGTACCAGATTCAGTTTACGGCGCAGACGCTGTACATCCGGGACGACGGGCAGTTGGATTACGCGCCGACGGCGGCGGTGCACGTGTGGCTCCCGCCGGGATACCCGCACGAGCCGCCGGTGGTGCGGCCGATGCAGGCGTCGTTCCACCCGAACGTCACGATGGACGGGGTGGCGATTTTACCGCCGTGGGACCCGAACCGTACGCTGATGGAACTGGTGCAGGCGGTGGGGGCACTGCTGGTCTATCAGACGTACGACCCGTGGAACGTGTGGAATCCGGCGGCCATGGACTGGGCGAACGCGAACCCGGCATATCTGCCGACGGACCCGCAGGCGAACTTCGCGCCCAATCACGGCGGGGAGCCGCTGGGCCGGATCTGTCGGAACGGCCCGCGGATGATTGATACGCTGCGCGGGCAACTGGACGAGTTGGCGGTATCGATGCTGTCGCCGGACGAGCCGCCCAGCGCGGCGGAGGTGAGAGAGTTTGCCGAGCGGATCCGCCTGGCGACGGGCCTGCTGCTGGACGACGACATCCCGGATTCGCTGCGGACGCCGGCGAAGGATCTGGACGAGTGGGCCGAGGCGCTGCCGACGACGGTGAACACGTTCGAGGGGCTGCGGCAGCGGCACATCGCGGCGGTCGCGGCACTGCACGCGGCGGGTCGGCTGGCGGAGGGCCGGCGGGCGCTGCTGAAGGAGCTGTCGTCGTTCGAGCACTTGTGCGCGGACACGCCGGAGGTCGACCCGGCGCGGGCGATCCGGCAACTGCCGGACCTGGGGGCGATGCAGGCGATGCAGACGAAGCTGCGCGTGGCGACGGCGGAGGCGGAGAAGCGGCTGGTCGAGGCGAAGGGGCGGCTGGCGGCGCTGACGCCGCCGGGCCCGCGCGTGGCGTTCACGCACTCGGAGCTGCTGGAAAAGAAGGTGGAGGCCGAGACGTTGCGGGCGACGCAGGCGGTGCAGGAGGCCGGAGAGAAAGCGAAGGCGGCGGTCGAGACGATCGAGCCGATCATCGGGCGGGCGCGGGACGAGATTTCGACGTTCGACCGGGTGATCGGGTGGAAGGAGTACTTGAGCCTGACCGGCAAGGCGCGCGAGTTGGTCGACCGGATCATGGCGTGGGGGAGCGCGGGGGTACAGGCGTACTTCATCGAGAACGAGGGCGGGCAGTTCGGGCCGTTCGAGTTCGAGTATCGGGTGGACCTGGGGGACGCCGCGGTCGCGGTGCGGAACACGGGGCGGACGGCGCTCGAGGTGTTCGACGTGAACAGCGGCCGGCGGATCGGGCAGACGGATGCGGGGGTCGTCACGGTCCCGCTGGCGGGCGGGGAGCCGGGCGTGAGCTTCCCGACGACGTTCCGGATGACGGCGCGGTGTGACGATTTGTGGGTGCAGGTGGAGTACCTGACCCGGCAGATCGGGGAGGTCGTGCTGCGGCAGGTCAAGCCGCTGGTGGCGCCCAAGGCGTCGAGTTGGGCGGCGGCGTTCAACGAGATCCTGTCATCTCCCCCGGCGGTCAAGGGGTTCGTCGAGCAGACCAAGCGCGGCGTTCAGGAACGGGCGGCGGTCGTGTCGGACCTGAAGCTGCTCGCGCGATTCAAGGAGCGGCTGGCGACGCAATACCTGCTGGAGCGCCAGCAGGAGATGGTCGGGCGGTTCGGCGCCGAGCTCGCGCAGGCGAACAAGGACCTGAAGGACTCGACGCAGCGGATCGGGGAGATCTTCTCGCGGAGCCAACGGGACGTCGAGACGAACATGCCGATGGTGCCGCCGAAGTATGCGAAGGAGTACGAGGCGAATAAGGCGAAGCAGGAGAACGCGCAGACGGGCATCGAGCGGCTGACGCGGCTGCTGCAGGTGAGCGCGGCGCAGATCAAGCCGCGGCTGGCGTCGGTGACGCTGTACGGGGAGGCGGCGGTGCCAGACCTTCAACTGCTTCCGCCGGTGGCGGAGGAGGTCGCGGGGCGGGCGGGGCTGCTGCACGAGTACACGATGACGCAGGCGATCGCGGGGCTGGAGGGGCAGCTCAAGACGCAACTGCGGACGGAGGAGATGGCGGCGGCTGCGGCGCGAGCTCAGGCGGCGGCGGACGCGGCTGGGCAGCCGGTGGAGGAGGCGCCCGTCGCGGAGGCCTCCGTCGAGCAGCAGTACGCGACCGAGGCGGACGCGCCTGCGGAGTATGCGGCGGAAGCGCCGGAGGGTGTGGACGAGCGCGCGGCGGAGGGGCAGCCCGCGGCGGTGACGGACGACGGGTGGACGATCGAGGACGCGGAGCCGCTGCCGTCGGGGGAGGAGCAGGCGTACGTGGCGGAAGAGGAACCGGGTGAGACCGAGGCGACCGCGCCGGCGGACGACGTGGTGGATTTCGGGTTTGATCCGAAGTCGATGGGGAAGGGGTGAGGGGCGCGGAGCGGTTTCTTTAAACACCGATGGCACCGATGTCACCGATGGGCACCGATTCGGTCAGACGAGGTTGATCATCAGTGTGCGTCGGTGTCATCGGTTTTTAATGGAATGCCTGCCGGGCTCACGTCACTCCCCGCGCGCGAGTCGCTTGATCCACTCCTCCCCCTGCTGCCAGTTTTCGAATTTGTGTTCGTCGGCGTAGAACGCGGTTGTGTGGGCGTAGCCGCGGCCGTTGGACCAGCGGATGCCGTGGTGCTTGTGCAGGAGCTCGTGATACATGACGTAGTCGACGACGAACGCGGGGACGTCCGGGCGGTCCATCGTGCTGCTGAGCATGACCCAGTCGCGGACGTGGTCGTAATGGCCGAACTTTCGACGGGTCAGGCCGCGGCTCCAGGAGAGGCGGGGGCGGGGCATTTGGCCGGCGAAATACCGGGCGTTGACGCGGTCGAAGGAGTCGGCGAGGTCGTGGGCGACGCCGCGGGTTGCGTCGACGACGCCGCCGAGGCCCTCGATCTCGTCGAACAGGTCGACGTACGATTCCGACTTCATGCGCTCGACGACGCGCTGCTTGGCGGTGCGGGAGTCGCCGAAGACGAGGTCGGCCAGGTCGGCGAAGGCCGCCGCGTCGAACGAGACCATCGGCGTGGGCATCATCACGTGCGTGACGGGGCCGCGGTGGCGCATGCGGTAGATGAAGCGCATGGGGCGGAACTCGAGCGCGAATTCCGTTTCGGTCGGGCGAGGTTTCACGGCGCGGGCGGCGGTGAGGGCGGCGCGGGCGCGGTCGACGGCGGCGAGGTAGGCCGCGACGTTCTCGGCCTCGGCCATCCACGCGAGCCAGCCGCGCCACTCGCGCGTGGCGGGGGTGAGGCGGTCGTTGGCGACGCCCTGGCGGCGCAGGGTGGACTCGATCCGGCCGCTGGTGGTCTGGATCGCGCGGCGGATCTCGGCGAGTTCGGCGGGCGACGGCGCGCGCGCCAGGCGGGCGATGAGCTTCTCGGCGAGGCGACCGAGGCCGGCCCAGCGGACCTGCGGGGTCCGCGGGCGGGCCGGGTGCGCGGGCGGAGTCGTACGACGCTTCGACGGGATGGTGGGGGAGGCGGCGGTCGGAACGGCGTCCCACTGGAGCGAGCGGAAGTAGTCGTAGGCGCGGCGAGAGGGGGCGGCGAGGTCGCGGGGCCGGGCGCCGTGTTTGGCCAGGATCGCGTCCACCTGGGCGAGCG
>DATHXE010000484.1:0-2449 GCA_035459845.1 Tepidisphaeraceae bacterium
CGATGAAACGCCTCGCGCGAACGATGAGATGGCCCGCGCGAACGATGACACGGGCCGCGCGAGCGCTCAAACATCCCGCGCGAACGATGAAATGCTTCGCGCGAACGATGAATTGCACCGCGCCAACGATGTGGTGGAGCACGCGAACGATCATTTGCCCCGCGCGAACGACGGTTCCGATCGTGCGACCCATCATTCGTCGCCCGCGCCCGTCGCGCGATCCCCGCGGAATGGCGGGTTGGGCCTTCCCGGGCCGCGGTCGGATGGGGAGAGTCCGCACCCCCGCCGGGCGCAGCCCGCTTCCGACAAGTCGCGCCAAGGGGGGGCGACGATCGGCCGCCTAGGCCGAGTCGGAGTGGCTCTGGACTCTGGCGCTGTTAC
The DNA here is from genome assembly GCA_035459845.1 of Tepidisphaeraceae bacterium. Lineage (GTDB taxonomy): Bacteria > Planctomycetota > Phycisphaerae > Tepidisphaerales > Tepidisphaeraceae > DASPKW01. The sequence goes on from DATHXE010000484.1 coordinate 382, forward strand.
ATTGCCGGCCCATGTGGGAAGAGATGGATCGGCCCTACCTGTTCGAGCGGATGACCGAGTTCTCGATCCCCCGCGACGACCGCCTGCTGATCGCGTCGACCGAGGGCCTCCAATATGTGCGCCTCAGCCCGGAGATCGCGATCGACCGCGTCGACGCCTCTGTGGAATACTTGGGCGACTATGACCCTGTGTGGGACGGGGTGAGGTTCGAGATGCTCGGCAACTGGCACTGCGACCCGATCATCGTTCACCCCGACGGCGGCGAGGTGCTCGATCTGGACCTCGAAGCCCAAACGCTCCTGGTGCTCGGCACCGGGGGGGACGTCCGGCAGGAGATCCGGTTCGACGACATGTCCGGCGACTGGGGCGTCGCCACGTTCTCCGCCGACGGCAAATACCTCGTCATCGGCGTGCCGTACGACATCTACATTTACCGCAGGACGACGGGTCCGCCAGAGGACCCCGGACGGGCTGCGCCCGGCGGTGAAGGGCTCTCCCCCCCGGAAGACCGCGAGGCGTGAACGTGCCGGCGCTCTTCTGACCGGGGCCGTTGCTCCGCAATTCGGGCGACCGGCAACTGGTCGGGACCTCGTGTGGGGCGTGGGTCGCGACAGGGAGGTCCCGGATTCCGCGGAGGCGGGCGGCACCCGAGGTTTCAAGCCTTCACGCCCGCCATTTTTGCTGCCAGCGACGCGCCCAGCCCGTTCATCTCGGGGATGAACTGCATCACGCTGGCAACGACGTTATCAACCACACCCACCGTAGTCAGCCCGACCACTTTATCCATCATCGCATTGCAGAGCGAAGTCATCTCCCAATACCGCTCAACCTCCTTGGCCGGCAGCGCGTCGCCTAGAAAGGGACGCTGGAGGTAGCCTTGGATGGCTTGGATGCGAAAGCGCTGCGGGGGGACCGGGCTGGGCTTCGACACGTTGGTTCCCAGCCCGTGCTTCTGGATGTACGCGTTGAACGCTGTGCCTAGATGGGCGGCCAACCTTCTGTTGTAGTCCAGTTCCAGATCCAATCCGTTGAGGTCCACGAGCACCACCTCAGCCCCGTGCCCCATCTGCGCGACCTCGTCGAGCGTCGCGGGTTTGGTCGGATCAGTGGAGCTGCCGCGACGGACGTAGACTTCGTTCTTCCTTAGCTTCCCGTAATCCCGCTTTAGGTAGACGGGCCGCGGCTGTTGCTCGATGCGGATGATCCCGATTTGGTGGCCCTCGAATCCGAAGGCTTCGTATCCGAAACGCACAGGTCGGTTGGTCAGGTTATTGACGAACTGTTGCAGTGCGTGGTCATCAAGGTGGCCTTGGACGCCATATACGGTCGAACGACCGCCACGCACGTCATCGACGCCAATTAGGACGTACGCCTCGGAGCGGCGCCAGGCGTTGGTCATGCCAAGGATGTCCTTAAGCAGTTCGGACTTCTCTTCCTCCGTCGCCTTGGCAAAGGGGTACTGGTCCCGCTTGAAGTCGAGGGTTGGAGTCTCCTCTTCGTACAGGAGCTGTTCAAATTTGGCGTCAGTCATCCCCATCAATGTGATAACTTTGCGTGAGTCTGGCAATGCCTTTGACGTAGCGGCGGCCCGCGCTCACGTCCGCCCGCCACCCTCTCCGCACGATCCGCGGTACCGCCCGCGTCAACCCACGCTCGGGGAACAATGTCGGCCCTCCGCGGGTACGCGGAGTCTTCCCGACATTTTTCCCTCCGCTCAGTGGGGTTGGCCCGGGCGGGAACAGACCTGGCTACGAGGGTGGCGGGCTCGCCCTGTGGCTTTCCGACGGGTATGCGGCGGGCGCTCGACGCGGCGGCGGCCGTGGGCTTACGATGGCGGGCATGACGGGCGCGGCGATCATCGAGTTCGTGGTCGAGTTGTTCCCCGCCTTCGCGCCCCAGTGGGCCGCATCCTACTTTCGGGGCGACGACGGCACGTTCACCCCGTGCGGGGCGTTCGCCGAGCTCTCGCATTACGTGCGCGACGAGTACGAGCGCTTGCCGCCCGATCGCCTGGCCCGCCTCGGACAGTTCGTGTCGGCCTGCGCCGCGTCGGCCGACGCCGACCTGG
>DATHXE010000485.1:0-21226 GCA_035459845.1 Tepidisphaeraceae bacterium
ACGACGGCTTCGGCGCGTTCTTGTGATTCGACGATTACCGACGATTCTCGTGTGGGCGGTGCTCGGGGTGTGTTGCGCGCTGCCGGTGGCGTGGGGGCTAGGGGCCCTCCTGGTGGACGGGAATGGCGTGGGATCGCTGGGCGGGTGGGCGTTTCAGGCGAAGTTGCTCGGGCGGACGATCGGGTACAACGCCCTTGTCGCGGTGATCGCGGTGGGGCTCGGGTTGCCGGTCGCGGCGGTGATCGGGCGCGGGCGCGGCGTGATCGCGGCGGTCATCGTGTGCGTACTGCCGGCGGCTTTGCTGTTGCCGTCGATCGTGTACGCGTACGGGTGGATGCAGGTGCTGCGGGTGACGGGCGCGTATCCCGTACCGGGGACCTGGGGGGATGTATTGCGATGTGTGTGGACGCTGGGGACGTGGCTGTGGCCGATCCCGGCGGCGATCGTGGGGCTGGCGTGGCGGCGAATGGATTCGGATTTGCAGCAGCAGGCGCTGATGGACGGGGGGTATTGGCGAGTCGTCGGGAGGCAACTCGCGGGGCCGATGGCGGCGGCGCTGGGGGTGGCGCTCGTGCTGGCGATGCAGGAGTTCGCGGTGTACGAGCCGACGGGGATCAGCGTCGTCGCGACGGAGGTGCGGACCGTGTTCGAGACGGGCTCGCCAGGGCTGGCGACGGGGTCGATCGCCGCGGTGCAGTCGGGGATGGTGGCGCCCGGCGACCAGCGGCGTAACGCGGCCGCGGCGCTGCTCACGGCGGGGCCGCTGTTGCTCATCATGGCGGGGCTCGCGCTCGGCGTGCGATGGGTCATCGGAAAGACGCAGCCGGGCGAGCGCGTGGAGGCGGGGCCCGTGCCGGTGGCGATCGCGGCGGGGTGGGGGGCGAAGGGTTTGGCGATCCTCGTGATCGGCGTAACGCTCATATTGCCGCTGGTGGCGATGGTGACGTCGATCAAGCGGCCGTTCGACGCGGACCGGATCGTGCGGACGTTCGGCTCATCCGCGGGCGGAACCCTGGCGGTCGCCGGCGTCGCGGGGGCGGTCGCGGCGGGGCTGGCGGTGTGCGGGATCGTGCGGCGGGTGTCGCGCGGGCCGCTGGTGCTCGGCGTGATGACGTTCCTGGTCGGGGGGCAATTGCTCGCGATCGCGCTGGTGCGGATATACAATCAGCCGCGGAGTTCGCCCGCGTGGTGGGCGGCGCACTGGGTGTACAACGGCCCGGGAATCGTGGTCATGGCGTACCTCGCGCGATTCGGGTGGCTGGCCGTGTGGGCGTCGCGCGGGACGTGGGGCCCGCGGTGGCGCGAGGTGCGCGAGATGGCGGCGATCGACGGCGCGGGGCCGGGCGAGACGGCGCGGCGCATCATATGGCCGCTGGCGTGGCCGGTCGTCGCCGCGGCGGGCGTGCTAATCGTGCTGCTGTCGATGACGGAGGTCGCGGCGACGGTGATCCTCAACCCGGTCTCGCCGCGGATGTTCATTCCCGAGTTAATGTCGTGGGTGCACAAACTCCGCGACGATGACATGCTCGAGGGGTCGTTGTTGCTGGCGGCGATGGTGGTGTGTCTTGCGGGCGTCGGCGTGGGAATGGTGTGGATCGTGCGGCGGCGGTTTTCGGCGCGAGCGGTGGGCGTGCTGGTCTCGTTGTGCGCGATCGGCGTCGGCGGGTGTTCGGACCCGAAGGAGCCGGAGGCGATCTGGCTCGAGACCGGGGCGGGCGAGGGGCAGGTCGTGTACCCGCGGGCGATCTGCTACGACAAGCGCGACGATTCGTATTACGTGTGCGACCGGCTGGCGCGGATCCAGCACTTGGACAAGAACGGGCAGTTCATCAACTCGTTCCGGATGCCGGAGTGGACGCAGGGGAAGCCGGTGGGAATGACGGTCGGTCCGGACGGAAATTTGTGGGTGCCGGACACGCACTACTCGCGGGTGCTGGTGCTCGGGCCGCAGGGGCAGTTGATCAAACGGTTCGGGAAGGAGGGGAAGGGGCCGGGCGAGTTCATTTACCCGAGCGACGTCGCGTTCGACGCGCAGGGGCGGGCGTTCGTGAGCGAGTTCGGGGACAACGACCGGATCCAGGTGTTCGATCGGGACCTTAAGTTTTTGTACGCGTTCGGGTCGTTCGGGAGCGGGCCGGGACAGTTCAGTCGGCCGCAGTCGATGGCGATCGTGCCGGAGAACGACGGCGAGGTTTTGTACGTGACGGACGCGTGCAACCACCGGATCAGCGTGTGGACGACGGGCGGGCGTTTCCTGCGGCACATGGGTAGAATCGGGTCGGGCCCGGGCGAGTTCCGATTCCCGTACGGGCTGGATATCGATGCGAAGGGCCGGCTGGTCGTGTGCGAGTTCGGGAACAATCGCGTGCAGTGGATCGACAAAGACACGGGGCAGAGCCTGAAGGTCTGGGGCCAGGCGGGCCGGGACCCGGGCCAACTGGCGTACCCGTGGGCGGTGGCGGTGGACAAGCGCGACCGCGCGGTCGCAGTGGACGCGGGGAATAACCGGTTGCAGGTGGTGAAGTTTTAGATCGGCGAGCCCGCTTCAGCGGGCGGGTCGCGCAGCGAATCGGTTCGAGGTTCGCGCGACGTAGCAGTGAAGGCGGAGAAGCGGCAGGCGAGGCGCGCGGGTCCGAAATCGACCGCGCGAAACGGGAACGAGGCGCCGGAGCATGATGGATCAACTACACAGCTCGACCGCGGCGGCACCGGGGATGCTCGCGATCCATTGGCCGCTCCAACTGGAGTACTGGCACTGGGGGTACGGGGTCGCGTTCGCGGTGGCGGCGGCGGTCACGGTGTGGATGGGGATGGCGTCGCTGGCGGGGCTCGGGCCGGTGCGGAAGTGGGTGGCGATCGGGGTGCGGGTCGGCGTGCTCGGGCTGCTGTTCCTGATCGTGTGCGGGGCGCGGTGGGCGCGCAAGCACGAGGCGATGGAGGTGATGATCGTCCGCGACATCTCGCAGTCGGCGGACAACTTCCAGGGGTACACGCTGGCGACGTTCGAGGACTCGTGGCGGGACTACCTCAAGTCCGTCAACGGCAACCGCGACTTCAAGCAGAAGGACGACGAGATCGGGGAGATCGTGTTCGGCGAGTCGGCCGTGCTCCAGTCGATGCTGAGCAAGGAGCTGGTCACCGACGCGGCCCCGATCAAGGAGCGGCGGATCAAGGAGCAGACGGACGTCGCATCCGCGCTGGAATTGGCGCTGGCGTCGTTCCGGCCGGGCGCGATGCACCGGATTTTGCTCCCGTGGGACGGGCTGGCGACGCAGGGGAACGTCCAGCCGGTGGTGGACCGGGCCAAGGCGCTGGGCATCCCGATCGACGTGATGCCGCTGAAGTACAACGTGAGCAACGAGGTGCTGGTCGACCGGTTCGTGGCCCCGACGTGGAAGCGGGAGAACGAGCCGTTCTCGGTCGAGGTGTTCGTCCGGTCGACCAACGCGGGGAAGGTCACGGGCACGCTCGAGGTCAAGCTCAACGACCAGTACCTGACGCTCGACCCGCGGGGGGCGAACCCGACCCGGCGGACGGTCACCCTCGACCCGGGGCTGAACCGGTTTACGGTCCCCGTGCCGGGGCAGTCGTCGGCAAGCATCCTGCGGTTCAAGGCGACGTTCAACGGGCAGGAGTTGGCGGGCGGGCTGTCGACGCCGGGCGGGGCGAAGGGCCCGGGCAAACTCGACACGCTGTCGGAAAACAACTCGGGCAGCGGATTCACCGTGATCAAGGGGAAGGGGAAGATCCTGTACGTCGACAACGCGGTGAACGACGCGGGGCAGAGCGACGCCGGGCGGGTGCTGGCCGACGCGCTGGCGGCCGAGGGGATCGCGCTCGAGGTGCGAAGTGCGGCCGCGTTCCCGCGCGACCCGCTCGATTTGCAGAACTTCGACGCGGTAATCCTGCACAACGTCCCGCGCGGGACCGGCGGGCTGAACGACGACCAGGACAAGATGCTCGCCCGGTACGTGCACGACATGGGGGGCGGGCTGGTGATGATCGGGGGCCCGGAGACGTTCGGGGCGGGCGGGTGGCAGTCGTCGAAGGTCGAGGAGGTCCTGCCGGTCAACATGGACATCCCCGCCCAGCGGCAGGTCCCGAAGGGCGCGCTGGTGCTGATCGTTCACTCGTGCGAGATGGCCCGGGGGAATTACTGGGGCGAGCAGTGCGCGATCCAGGCGATGAAGACGCTGAGCGACCGCGACGAGATCGGGGTGATCACGTACGGGTGGGGCGGGGGCGGGGGCGGCGGCGTCGGCGGGGCGCAGTGGGACTTCCCGCTCGCGCAGAAGGGCGACGGGAACAAGGTCGAGGCGGCGATCAAGCAGATGAAGCAGGGCGACATGCCCGACTTCAACGACGCGATCGATTTGGCCGTGAACGGCACCGGCCCCGGGGCGCCGTGCCTGGCGAACTCGGACGCCAAGCAGCGGCACATCATCGTGATCTCGGACGGCGACCCGCAGCCCCCGGGGAAGGCCCGGAACGGGAAAGACCTGTACCGGCAGATGGCCGACCTGAAGATCACCGTGTCGACGATCACGGTCTACCCGCACCAGCTGGGGAAGGCGGGCGTCCCGACGACGATGGAGGAACTGGCCGTCAAGACCAAGGGCCGGTTCTACGGGCCGGTCGAGAGCAACCCGAGCCAGCTCCCGCAGATCTTCATCAAAGAGGCGACGGTCGTCCGGCGGTCGCTGATCTCGGAGAACGAGAAGGGGATCCCGGTGAAGGTGAGCCCGGCGACGGCGTCGGACCTGATCAAGGGGATCCGGGCGGCGCCGAGCGTGCGCGGGCTGGTGCTGACCAGCCGGAAGCCCAACCCGCAGATCGACGTCCCGCTGGTCGCGGGCGACAACAACGACCCGCTGCTGGCGAGCTGGCAGGCGGGCCTGGGGCGCGCGGCGGTGTTCACGTCGGACGCGACCAACCGGTGGGCGAACCAGTGGGTGGCGTCGGCGGACTTCAGCCGGTTCTGGGCGCAGGTCGTGCGGTCCGTCGCCCGCCCGCCGATGTCGACCGACTTCGACATCCGCGTGACCCAGGACGGGAACAAGGGGAAGATCGTGGTCGAGGCGATGAACAAGGACGCGGGGTTCATCAACTTCCTCCGGTGGGACGGGACGGTGTACGACCCGGACCTGCAGGCGGTGCCGGTGCGGCTGGTGCAGGTCGGGCCGGGCGTGTACGAGGCCAACTTCGACGCCGGCAAGCAGGGGAACTACATCACGAACCTGGCGTTCACCGGCCCCGGGCAGAAGGGGTTCGTGATGGGCGGGGTCAGCCAGAACTCGAGCCCCGAGACGCGCGAGCTGCAGAGCAACGACACGCTGCTGGAAGAGATCGCCCAGCAGACCGGCGGGCGGATCATCCAGCCGTTCGACAAGTCGGTGAACCTCTTCGACCGGACCGGCATGCAGGTCGCGTCGAGCCCGCTGCCGGTGTGGGACGTGCTGATCCCGTTCCTGCTCGCGCTGATCATCGTGGACGTGGCGGTGCGGCGGATCGCGTGGGACTGGACGTCGACCAAGCGCGCCGCGGCGGCGGCGGCGGGGTGGGTGCGGTCGCACACGGCGACGCGCACGGTCGGCCAGAAGGAGGCCGAGCAGACGCTCGGGTCGCTCAAGCAGGTGCGCGCGAACGTGGCGGACCAGCGGTTCAAACCGGGTGCTGATCCGGCGCCCGGACAGGCGAGCGGCACCGCGCCGCCGGGCCCGCCGGCCGTCCCGAATCCCAAGGCGAAGTTTGAAGCGAAGGAAGGCGTCTCGGGCGACATCTCGCAGGTCCTCGGCGGGGCGACGAACAAGTCGATCCCGGCCGCGCCCAAGACCCCCGCCAAGCCCAAGGGCCAGCAGGGCGAGACCCCCGGAAACGTCATGGGCGGCCTGATGGCGGCGAAGCGGCGGGCGCAGGACAAGATCAAGGAGAAGGAAGAAGGACAGTCGTAGTAGAAATGACGAAGGACGAAATTCGAAGTTCGAATCACTGACGAAGGGCGAATGACGAAGGGCGAAACGGTTTGATCTCGCCGGACCCGTCCCCAGTGTCATTCCGAGGTACTCCGAGGAATCTGCCACCGGGCGTCGAGGCCCGTCCGCCAAGGTCGGAAGGGCCCCGCAGTTCGAGGCTAGATCCTTCGGAGTACCTCAGGATGACGGTTCACACGCACCGCCGCGACACACAACCGTTTCGTCATTCGGAATTCGTTCTTCGTCATTGATTCGCCATTCGAGTTTCGACATTCGGGTTTGACGCTGAAAACCAGAACAACAAAGGAATCGCCTTTATGTCCCAGTTTCCCACCACCCCCATCCCCGGCGTCGACCCGCAGATCCAGGCGCTGTGCGACAGCTTCCGCCGCGACTACCGGGCCGTGCAGGCCGAGATCGCCAAGGCGATCGTCGGGCACCACGAGATCGTCGACGGCGTGCTGACGTGCTTGTTCGTCGGCGGGCACGCGCTGCTCGAGGGCGTCCCGGGCCTGGGCAAGACCGCCCTGATCCGCGCGCTGGCCGACGCGCTGTCGCTCAAGTTCAACCGCATCCAGTTCACGCCCGACCTCATGCCCGCGGACGTGATCGGGACCAACGTGATCATGGAGAACGACCAGGGCCACCGGGTGTTCCAGTTCCAGTCGGGGCCGATCTTTTCGCAGATCGTGCTCGCCGACGAGATCAACCGGGCGACGCCTAAGACGCAGAGCGCGATGCTCGAGGCGATGCAGGAGAAGCAGGTGACGGCGGGCGGCAGCATCCGCAAGCTCGAAGAGCCGTTCTTCGTGATGGCGACGCAGAACCCGCTCGAGCAGGAGGGCACGTACCCGCTGCCCGAGGCCCAGCTCGACCGGTTCTTCTTCAAGCTGACCGTGCAGTACTCGGACCGCGACGAGCTCCGGCAGATCCTGGACCGCACGACCACCGGGTACAGGGCGGACATCCAGCCGGTGCTCGACGGGGCGCGGATCATGGAGCACCAGAAGCTGATCCGCCGCGTGGTGATCGCCCCGCACGTGCAGGACTACGCGATCCGGTGCGTGCTGGCGACGCACCCGCAGGGCCAGTTCAGCGTGCCGATGGTCAACCAGTTCCTGCGCGTCGGCGCCTCGCCTCGCGCGGCGCAGGCGATCACGCTGGCGGCCAAGGTGCGGGCCCTCTTGGACGGGCGGTTCCACGTCAGCTTCGGCGACATCAAGGAAGTGGCGGTCCCGGCGATGCGGCACCGGGTGATTTTGAACTTCGAGGGCGAGGCCGAGGGCATCACGACGGACATGGTGCTGGAAAAGATCCTGAGCGACACGCCGACGCAGGTGACGGACCAGGAGTTGGTAGGGGCGCGGAGGTGACGTAGTGAGCGGTTCGCTTCCGACGGAACCGGACGGGCGCGTGCCGTTGAGTTACGCGGCCCCGGACGACCCCACCGGGCTGGCCGCGGCCCAGGCCCGGTGGCGGTGGTACGACCGTGTGGCGAAGGTGTGCAGTGCCCTGGTCGTCGTGACCGGGATGCTCGTGACGGAGCACGGCTCGGGCAAAGTGGTGCTGGTCGGGGTCGCGGTGTCGGCGGCCGGGCTGGTCGGGTATGGCGTCTGGCGCATCGTCGCGCGGGCGGCCCGGCCGCGGCGGCTGATCTATCGGGTCCGCCAGCGGTCGCGATGAAGTTGAGCGCTCGTAACCCAGGATTGCGACAGTGGACGACGACGGTGGCGACCCGGTACTGGTGACGCTGATCAAGGGCCTGGGCACCCTGATCGGGCTCGGCATGGTCGGGCTCCTCGTGGTGTTCGCGGTCAAGGCCCTGTTCGGCAAGGCCGAGAACGTCGAGGTGCTGGACGCGCACGAGCTCGGCCCGGAGCACCCGACGTGTCCGGAGTGCGGGTACGACATGCGGGAGACGCCGCGCCGGTGCCCGGAGTGCGGGGCGTTCCCGTTCGACCGGCGGGCGTATTTGCGGTCGCTGCGGGAGGATTGGCCGGACGCGCCGATCCGCCCGCGTACGCCGATGGCGGGTGAGCGGATGGTGGTGCTGGCGAGCACGTCGTCGCCGGCGGAGGCGGAGCAGTTGTCGGAGCAGCTCAAGGCCCGCGGGATCGCGTGCCTGGTGCAGGACGAAGGCCTGAAGGAACAGCAGGGCTACGACCAGCGGACGACGGTCTTCCGGCGGATCATGGTGTACGAGCCGGACGTGGAGATGGCGCGGGAGTACCTGTGGCGCGCCCGCGGGATCCCGAAGGAAATGTTGCCGGAGTTGCGCGAGCGCGAGGCGCGGCGCGGCAAGATCGGCTGAGGCCGTAACGTTTGGGTGCCGCGGCACCGTTCGAGGAACGAGTTCGGACGTCCTAGACTGACGTTGTTATGAAGTACACGATCCCCAAGAACGTCGGCAAGGTTCGCGTGATGATGGGCCTGGGCGGGACGTACGCCGTCTGGAACGGGAAGGACCGCAAGGAGAAGTTCGAGATCGTCTGCCGGACGCGGGCGAAGGCGGAAGAGGTCGCCAAGATCATCAACACGAAGCAGCACAACGGGGAGATCGAAGTGCTCAATGGGTGAGGCGTCAACGACTCCACAGGACCGCCCGACCGTCATCCTGAGCGCAGCGAAGGATCTAGCCTGGAACGTCGAGGCCTGCTTGCCAACGTCGGACGGGCCCGGACATTCGGGGCCAGATCCTTCGGAGTACCTCAGGATGACGGTCCGTACGCCTCTCGCGAGGTGAGTCACACCCGATACCCTAAACCCTATCCCCTTCCTTCGATGCCCCCCACCACCCCCCCAGCCCCGACGCCCGTCGCCCCGCCGAAGAAGGGCCAGCTCCTCTCCAACGAGTTCATGGCCCGGTTGGACCAGCTCGACGTGATGAGCCGAAAGCTGCTGGCCGGGAAGATGAAGGGAGAGCGGCGGTCCAAGCGGCGCGGCCAATCCGTCGAGTTCGCCGACTACCGCAATTACGTCATCGGCGACGACCTTCGGTTCATCGACTGGAACATCTACGCCCGCCTCGAAAAGCTGTTCCTCAAGCTCTTCCTGGAAGAGGAGGACCTCTCGCTCTACCTCCTGGTGGACGTCTCCAAGAGCTGCGACTTCGGCGAGCCGAACAAGGCGTTCTACATCAAGCAGGTGGCCGCGGCGCTGGGGTACGTCGGGCTGGTCAACTACAACCGGGTGAACATCGTCGCGTTCGCGGACGGCGTGGTGACCGAGTCGGGCGGGCTGCGCGGGCGGACGAAGGTGAACCAGATGATCGGGTTCATCGACAAGCTCAAGCCCGACGGCCCGAGCAACTTCGTCGCCGCGTGCAAGCGGTTCGCCCTGGCCCACCGCAACAAGGGCGTCTGCGTCGTGCTGTCCGACTTCTTCGTGAAGGAGGGCTTCGAGCACGGCCTGCGCTACATCGCCGGCGGGAAGTACGACCTGTTCGCCGTGCAGGTGCTGTCGCCCGAGGAGATCGACCCCGCGCTCCAGGGCGACCTGAAGCTGCGCGACATGGAGGACGACGACCTGGCCGAGGTCAGCATCACCCAGCCGCTGATCAAGAAGTACAAGGAAAACCTGAACGCGTACTGCCTGAGTTTGAAGGAGTATCTGACCAGGCGTGGCGGGACGTACCTGTTCACGAGCACGGCGGTGCCGTTCGACACGCTGGTGCTGAATTACCTGCGCGAGCGCGGGCTGCTGGGTTAGAATGGAGCCTATGAGCGATCGAATCACCATTGATCCGGCGATCTGCCACGGGAAGCCTGTGATCACCGGCACGCGCGTGCCCGTCACGATCGTGCTCGGCAGCTTGGCCGGCGGCATGAAAGTCGAGGAAGTCGCGCGGGAGTACGACCTGACGGCGGAGGATGTTTCCGCGGCGTTGTCCTACGCGGCCGGATTGGTAGACGAAGAGCAGCACCACGCGTTGCCCGGCCGCAGTTGAGTAGCGGAAGCACCGCCCAGATGAAGGTCCTGCTCGATGCCAACCTCCCGCGCTCCGCGGCCCAAGTAGTTCGCGACGCCGGGCACGTTCCGACCGACGTCCGAGACATTGGGTTAGGCGGTGCGCCGGACGACACAATTGCCGCGCTCGCGAAGGCGAACGGCATGTGCCTCGTGACTGGAGACTTCGACTTTGCGGACGTGCGGAATTACCCGCCCGCCGACTACCAGGGACTGATCGTGCTCGACCTACCCGAAAACGCGGTTGCACGGCAGGTGTGCGAGTTGCTAGCCGCGTTCCTCGCACGACCGGACCTCGACGCAGTAATGCCGGGTCGACTGGCGATCGTTCGAGTCGACCGCGTCCGTTTTCGACCGGCTCTGATTCCCTGATGTGTCGCTTTGCCACGCGGCCGGCCGCTCCTTCATCCTTCAGCCTTCATCCCCATGAACTGGTTCCCCACCTTCCTCTCCGGCTGGACCGCCATCATCGCCGCGGCGATCGCGGTCCCGGCGCTGCTGGTCCTGTACTTCCTCAAGCTCCGCCGGCGGGAGATGGTCGTGTCGTCGACCATCCTCTGGCGCAAGGCCGTGCAGGACCTGCAGGTCAACTCGCCCTTCCAGAAGCTGCGGAAGAACCTGCTGCTCCTGCTGCAGATGCTGCTGCTGCTGATCCTCTGCCTGGCGCTGTCCCGGCCCGTGGTCAACGCGAGCCAGAAGCCGGGGAAGCTGACGGTCATCCTGATCGACCGCTCGGCGTCGATGGCGGCGAAGGACGCGGGGGAGGACGGCAAAATCGCACGCCTCGCAGAGGCCAAGCGGCTGGCGAAGGACCTGGTCGCGTCGATGGGCCGGGACGACCACGCGTGCGTCATCGCGTTCGACGAGGGGGCCGAGACGCTCGCCCCGCTGACGTCCGACCAGGCCCGCCTGCGCGGCGCGATCGACTCGATCCAGCAGACGGACCGCCCGAGCCGGCTGAAGCTCGCCTACCAGCTGGCCGAGGCCCAGTCGTCGTTCATCGAGGCGCAGAACCGGGCGATCGTCAAGCCGGACGTGTTCCTGTACTCCGACGGGCGCGCCGTCGACGCGACGACCGTCGCCGCCCAGCAGATCAATGTGAAGTTCCAGCAGCTCGGCCGCGAGGACACGCCCAACGTCGCGATCGTCGCCCTGTCCGCCAAGCGCAACTACGAGCGCCCGACCGAGGTGCAGGTGTTCGCCCGGCTGGCGAACTTCGGCCCCGAGCCGGTCGAGGCCGACGTCAACCTGCAGGTCGCGACCGAGTTCGCGCCCGGGCCGACGTTCCAGCTCTCCAAGTCCGCCGCCGTCTACCTGTACCCCGAGCGGTGGGACGACAAGCGGCGCGAGGCGTACGCCCGCACGCCGGGCAACCCGTCGCCCAAGGACAGCGTCGAGTTCAAGCTCGACCTGACGACCGCCGCCGTCGTGAAGCTCGAGAAGATCATGCGCACGCCCGACGCGCTGGCCGCCGACGACGTGGCCCACGTCGTGATCCCCCCGCCCAAGGCGCTGTCCGTCCTGCTCGTGACCGACGGCAACTTCTACCTCGAGAAGCTCCGGCAATCGAACTCGTATAAGGAGTTCGACCTGCTCAACCCGATCGCGTACGAGGACGCCAAGCCGGCCAAGTACGACGTGATCATCTTCGACCGGTACCAGCCCAAGTGGACGCCGCCGACCGGCAACTTCATGTACTTCGGGGCGATCCCGCCGAACACAAAGGTCAAGCAGGTCAAGACCGGGCTGCGGTCGGAAGTGATCGAGGACAACGGCGTGCTCGACTGGAAGCGCGACCACCCGATGCTCCGCGGGATCAAGTTCGACAAGGTGTTCGCCAAGTACATGCTCAAGCTCGAGCTGCCGATGGGCGTCGAGCGGCTGGTCGACGGCACCAAGGGCCCGCTCGTCCTGCTGACGCGCGACGGGCGGAGCACGCACCTGATCGTCACGTTCGACGTGATGGAATCGACCTGGCCGCTGCGCCTGTCCTTCCCGGTGTTCATGTACAACGCGCTGCAGTACCTGGCGCTGGGGTCCGAGATGGACGTGCGCGAGTCGTACGCGCCCGGCGACACCCCGCGCATCCCGCTGGCGGATGTGCGGCGCGTCGCGGGCGACAAGCCGGAGATCGGCCTGAACGGCCCGACCGGCGCCAAGCGCGTGAAGATCCCGGCCGTCGGTGACTTCGTCCTTCCCGCGCTCGACCAGACCGGCTTCTACCAACTCGACACGCCCGTCGCCGGGTACGACCGGATCGCGGTCAACCTGGTGGATGCGAACGAGTCGAACCTGATGCCCGCAACGACCACGCCGGGCGGCGGCGCCGGCGAGATGCGCACGGCTGGCGGAAAGTCGCGCGTCGAGATCTGGTGGTGGCTGGCGGTGATCGCGCTGCCGTTACTGCTGATCGAGTGGTGGGTGTACACACGGCGCGTCCACCTGTGACGCACCGGCAAACGTGAAACATGAAGACATGAAACATGAAGAGGCGCGACTGAGAAGTCGCGCCTCGCTCGTTTTATCGAGTCCCCGTTTAGCCGCGACCCGTAGGGCAAGCGACAGCGCCGCCCGCAGGGGAGCGCGTCGAGCGGGATCCGGCGCCAGACACGGGTAAGGCCTCACGGCCGTACCCATGCCACCAGACGCCTACGCCCGCAATAGCCACCAAACGCCCGCCAGGACCAGCCCCTGAACCACCGCAAACGCCCCGATCGGCAACGCCCACCCCCGCCGCCCGCGATCCGGCGCCCACTCCACTTCCTGCCCCATCCCCTGCTCGTTCAGCACGCGCGCAATCACCAAATTCGCTTCGAACCGCCCCACCCCCAGCTTTTCCGCCTGCCGCAGCAGCTTCAGTCGATCCTCGTAACGAAGAATCGGGCCCGCGAGCGACGCGCGGACGTGGTGGGCGAACTGGGCCGACGCCTGCTCTTTCTTGAGTTCGGGCGTCGCCTCGGGCTGCGCGGCGGCCGCGGGCGCGCCGCCGGGGTTCCAACCTCTCGGGCGGGCGCGCTTGACTTCGACGGTCTTGGTCGCGGCGGCGGCGGTCGCGGCAGGCATGTCGTCCACGATACCCGTATCGACGGGTTCGGGGCCAAAATTCGCTGCCGAACCGTCAGCGGCCTTGGGTTTGCGAGCCCCGTTATAGCGAATTTGCCGACCGCTCCGATAACATGAGCTTTCGGAACCCCTAGACTCGGTTCGAACCGACCGCCAAAGGCCCACGAAACGTGTTTCCGTGGGGCATGTGGAAGGGTCCGAACGCAGACCACGCGATATGCGAATCTTCAAGCGACTGATCCAGATCCTCGCCGTCCTCGTGATTCTCGCGGGGCTCGGGCTGGCGTACGCCTACCACCTGACGACGCGCCAGCCGGACGGCTACGCGCCGGACCAGATGACCGCCGAGCAGCGCGAGGTGGCGGCGGTCGAGATGAACCACAAGGTCGAGTCGCTCGACATCCTCGCCAACGAGGCGCAGGCGTGGGCGCGGTCGCTCGTGCTCAAACAGCAGGGCAAGCCCGCCACGCCGATGGACAAGCCCGGGCCGGTCACCCAGTCGTTCAAACAGGACCAGCTGAACGCGTGGCTCGGCCGGTGGTGGACCGGCCCGATCAAGGCGAAGGCCGATGCGTACCTGTCGCAGCCCTACATCCGCCTGGACGACGGCAACATCGTCCTGATGGGCACCGTCGCCGAGTACGGCAAGGTGCTCAGCGCCTATTTCGAGCCGCGGATCGACGAGAAGGGCATGCTGCGGTGCGACCTGACGAGCGTGCGGCTGGGCAGCCTGCCGCTGCCGGGCGTACTGCTCTCGCAGCAGCGGGAAAAGCTGTCGAAACAGCTCAAGGGGCAGCTCGCCGCGCTGCGGGCCGAGGCGACGATGGACGAGACGGGCCTGGCGAACAACGCGGTCGGCAAGGCCGTCATGGCGCGGATGCTCCTCAGCGCGTTCGACGGCCGGCCGGTGCCCGCGGCCGTCTTCATGCCCCGCGGCGACCAGCGGCAACTCCCGATCCGCCTGATCGGCGTGACGGTTGAAAAGGGCCAGATCACGCTCTCGGCCGCCCCGTTCGAGCTGGCCGAGCTGGCGGCGCTGCGGGAAAAGATCAAAGAGCCGTACGAGAAGTCAGAGGCGGCCGAGCCGGGGGCGAATCTGAGCGCGGAACTGCCGCGGAAGTGAGTCTTGTGGCATGGGTACGGCCGTGAGGCCTTACCCGTGGAGGGGCGCCGATTCGCTGAGAGGCACGGGGTCTATTTATCGCGATTCACACGGGTATGACCTTGCGGTCCTACCCATGCCACGGGAGCGCAAATCCTGCGCCGACGCGGAATCCAATGCGCGAGCCGGATGGATCTTCGAGTTCAACGGCATCTCACATAACTGGTGATCCTGAAGTGGATTGCGAGTAAATCGAAGGCGTCCTGAGCCGTTTGGCACGAGGGTTGTATTTGGGGAGCAGGGGATGTCGTGCCTGCTCGGAGAAACCACATGCTTCACGTGCCCGCCGATCTTGGCCAGCGGATTCTGGAACTCGCGCGGATCGCGGCGGCGATGCACGTCGGGGGCTGTGCCGGTGGGGACGACGTCCCGATGTCGGAGGCCCCCGGCGGAGCCGGGGTCGAACACGCCCTCAAGGACGGGGGCGCCCGCCTCCTCCGGCATACGCCGCGGATCGATTTCGGGACGGCGCGATGATCTACGGAATGTACCTGTCGGCCCAAGGGGTGCAGACGGCCAGCCACCGCCAGGACGTGGTCAGCAACAACATCGCCAACGCCGAGACGGTCGGGTTCAAGAAGGACCTGGCCCTCTTCCAGCAGCGGCGCACGGCGCTCCAGGAAAACGGGATGGCCCCGGCCCGGAGCAACCGGCTCCTGGAGATGCTCGGCGGGGGCGTGCAGATCAACCCGACCCTCGTCGACAACTCGCAGGGCGAGATGGAGCACACTGGGTCGCACCTCGACGTGGCGATCGTCGGCGAGGGCTTCCTCCGCGTCAGCGACGGCGGGGGCGAGACCCTCCTCACCCGGGCCGGCCGGATGGTCGTCAACGCCAAGGGGAACCTGGCGCTGGCGAACAACGAGAACTACGAGGTCCTGGACCCGAAGGGCAAGCCGATCAAGCTCACCGGCAAGACGCCGCCGGAGATCGCCCGGGACGGGACGATCACGCAGGACAAGGCCGTCGCCGGCCGGATCGGGCTGGTCGCGGTGCCGGACAAGGACAAGCTGTCGAAGATCGGAGGCACGATGCTCGCTTACCCGGACGTGAAGGACCTGAAGGCGGCCCCCGCGGCGACGAGCGTCCGCGCCGAGTACGTCGAGCGCGCGAACGTGGACCCGACGAACGAACTGGGGCAGCTGATGGACGCGCAGCGTCAACTCGAAGCCAACGCCAACATGATCCGCTATCAGGACCAGATGCTGGCGAAGCTGTGTAACGAGGTGGGCAAGATCGGCTAGCGAAAAAAGGATGAAGGAGGAAGGATGAAGGATGAGCAGAGAGGCGAGCGGTACGACCTTCGGCGTCGGACAATGGACTTCGCCTTACGCATCCTTCGCCTGACCGCGAGGATCCCAAACACTCAGGAAGGGTGGGTCATTCGCCGCCAGTTGGCGAAGAGTGGCACTTCGCCAGGGGCGCACTATCGCGAAGCCCATCGCGCCCGATCGAACGCAGAATTCATCAGCAAGATGGAGGGCGGCCTTCAGGAACTCGACGAATCGGGCTATTGGCTCGACCTGCTCAGGTACTCGAAGCTGCTCGACACCCCGGAAACCGCGGAGTTGCTGCAGGAATGTGAAGAGTTGATCCGCATATTCGTCAGCTGCGTAAAGGCCGCGAAAGAGCACTGAATTGGGCAGTCTGCTCATCCTTCATCCTTCCTCCTTCATCCTTTTGTCCCTTCGCGTCCGATAACGAAGTTTACATGGCGATTACCGCTCTACATTCCGCGGCGACCGGGCTCCGGGCGCTGTCGACGCGCATCGACGTCGTGGCGAACAACCTCGCCAACGCCGAGACGACCGCGTTCAAGCGGAGCCGGACGAACTTCGAGGACCTGTATTACCTGGCCCTCAAGCAGCCGGGCACGCAGGCGGCGAGCGGGGACCTGTCGCCGGCCGGCATCTACGTCGGCCTGGGCGTGCGCGTGTCGAACACGCAGCTCGACACCGAACAGGGGTCGCTGGAAAACACCGGCCGGCAGCTGGACGTGGGGATCAGCGGCCAGGGGTTCTTCAAAGTGAAGATCATGGACACGATCGGGGACGGGTCCGGGTACACGCGGAACGGGAACTTCTTCATCAACAAGGAGGGGCAGATCGTCCTGGGGATGGGCGACGGGTACCGGCTCGAGCCGGAGCTGACCGTGCCCAAGGGGACGACGGACGTGTCGATCAGCGCCGACGGGCGCGTGCAGGCGAGCGTCGCCGGGCGGAACGAGAAGGTGAACGTCGGGAATATCCAGCTGTTCCAGTTCGTCAACCCGCAGGGCCTGAACCTGCTGGGCGGGAGCATCTATACGCAGACCGAGTCGAGCGGGACGGCGATCCAGACCAAGCCGGGCGAGAGCGGGTCGGGGCAGACGCTGCAGGGGTTCTTGGAGGCGTCGAACGTCGACCCGGTGAAGGAACTGGTCACGCTGATTAAGACGCAGCGCGCGTTCGAGCTGAACAGCCAGTCGATCCAGACGGCGGACCAGGCGCTGCAGACGATCGCGAACCTGCGGCGCGGCTAGGCGTGATTTCGGATTTGGGATTGCGGATTTCGGATTGACGGGGGGGGTGAACCGGACGGTGACGTATGGCGCAGACGAAGCAGAACATCCGGTGGGCGGTCGTGCTGGCGGTGCTGGCGATGGCGGCGGTGTCGCTGCGGCCGTTGCGGGCGCGCGGCGCCGAGCCGGTCACGGGGCCCGCAGGCGCGCTGGCCGGGCTGCCCGAGCAGCAGGGGGGGAGCGAGAAGTTCGTGCCGGGCGGGTCGCGGTTCGCCGCCGGGGCGACGCTCGAGGTGCGCGGCGAGGTGAACGTCATCGGCGACGAGGTGAAGCTCAAGAACGTCTGCCGGTGGTCGGACGCCGACAAGGCCGCGTTCGAGCCGATCGCGGACCTCGTGCTGATGCGGCTGACGCGGCAGTCGCCGTTCCGGACGCTGAGCGTCCGCGAGCTGCGCGACACGCTGCACGATGCGGGCGTGAACCTTGCGGTGGTGAGGTTGGCCGGGGCGACGAGCTGTACGGTCGCCCGGACGGACGTGAAATACGACGAGCGGACCGCGCTGGACCAGTGGATCGCGGCCCGCGAGGCCGGGCTGGGGAAGCCGGCGCTGATCGAGGAGAAGGAAGTCAGAAGTCAGAAGCCAGAAGTCAGTAGTCAGAAGTCGGACGGGGGGAGTGAAAAGACGGAAGAGCAGCCGGTCGTGAAGGCTCCTGCGGTGCCTGCGACGCCCCCCGTGCAGGTGAACCCGATCCCGGCGCCCGAGCCGAAGCGCGAGGCGCGGGCGGTGAAGACGCTGCGAGATGCGCTGCTGAACGAGGCGGCCGAGCGGATGGGGGTTCCGGTGGACGACCTCCAAGGTCATTTTAACCCGGCGGACGACCGGGTGATGAACCTGGCCGAGCCGATGTTCCGGTTCGGGGTGATCGGCCCGCGGAGCAAGAGCCTGGGCGAGCAGCGGTGGGAGGTGACGATCGTCGCCGACGGGTCGGCGGTGGCACAGAAGGCGACGGTTTCGGGCACGGTCCGCGCCTGGCAACGGCAGGCGGTCGTGGCCAAGCCGCTCGGGGCCCGGCAGGTCATCATGGACGACGACGTGATCGAGCGGCGGGCGCTGGTCGACCGGCTCAGCGAAGACCCGCTGCTGACCAAGGCCCAGGCGGTCGGCAACATGGCCGACCGCGACCTGAAGACCGGGTCGATCCTGACGGCCCGCCTGATCGAGGCGCCGGAGATGGTCAAGGCCGGTCAGATGGTGACGATCACGCTGACGCAGGGCGCGATCCAGGCGAAGTCGGTCGCCCGCGCGATGGAGCGCGGGAGCCTGGGGCAGACGGTGCGGGTGAAGAACGAGGCGACGGGGAACGTGTTCGACGTGGTGCTGACCGGCCCGCAGGCGGGCCGCCTGCCGGGGGGAGAGGTGAGCGTGCGATAGGGGGACAGATTCACCGCAGAGACGCAGAGGTCGCGGAGGGGGCGCAGAGAATCGAACGGAGTGCCCTGGAGGGCAGTGGGGGGTCATGTCGGAACGGGCGGAGCCCTTTGGACGGAGTTGTGGATCGGGGTGGCGGCGCGGAGCGCCGCGATTAAGTGCGACGGAGTCGCGCGGAATTTGTGCTGCGCGCTGTCTGCGGGAACGCGCTCCCCTGCGGGCGGCGCTGTCGCTTGCCCTGCGGGTCGCGGCTAAACGGGATGCGGGTGAGACGTATGATGAAGTTCGTTGCGTTTTTCGCGGTGATTCTACTCGGTCATGCCTCGTCAGCTCAGGTCGTCGACCCCAACGCCAAGACGTCGCCCGATTCGGGCACGCGGGAGCGGCCGGGGAACGTGCCGCCGCCTCGGGCGCCGCAGGACTATTCGCCGACGCTGATGCGGCAAGGGGGCGGGTCGCTCCTCCAGGCGGGGCGGATGACGGCCGGGGCGCCGGTGGGCAACTCGGGCGGCAGCCTGATGGCGGGCGGGGGCGTGGCGCCCGCGTACGACCCGGGCAAGGCGACGATCAACGCCTACAGCCCGTTCGCCGTCGCCGAGCCCGAGCCCAAGCTGATCAAGAAGCACGCGCTGGTCACGATCATCATCCGCGAGGAGTCCGAGGCCACGTCGAACGGGTCGACCGACGTCAAGCGCGAGGGGACCGTCGACGCCCAGGTCAACCAGTTCGTCAAGGTGAACATGGCGAACCTGTCGCTCCAACCATCGATCGGCGGGACGGCCCCGTCGATCAACCTGACCGGCAACCGCGAGTTCAAGGGCGAGGGCACCGTCGAGCGGCAGGACTCGTTCATCACCCGGATCACCGCCGAAGTCGTGGACGTCAAGCCGAACGGGACGCTCGTCCTCCAGGCCCGCAAGCGGATCAAGAACGACGAGGAGGAACAAACGTTCGTGGCCTCGGGCATCTGCCGGGTCGAGGACCTCACGCCGGACAACACGGTGCTGTCGACGCAGTTGTTCGACCTGGAGGTGAGCAAGCAATCGAAGGGGCAGGTGCGGAACAGCACCAAGACCGGGATAGTCCACAAATTATTGGACTTCCTGAACCTCTTCTGACCGATAACTCCCGGGGAGAGTTGCGAGTTGTGAGTTGCGCGTTGCGAGTCAGGACGACTCCATCTCGCAACTCGCAACTCGTCACTCGCAACTGGAGTTCGCATGTTCCGCCATCTCGCGATCGTCTTTCTCGTCGCCCTGGTCGCGGGGCCGGTGTACGCCGTGAAGGTGGCGGACATCACGCGAATCAGCGGGCAGCGCACCAACGTGCTGTCGGGACTGGGCCTCGTGTTCGGCCTCAAGGGGACGGGCGACGGGGGCGACTTCGAGCCGGCGATCAAGCCGCTGGCGGCGATGCTCTCCAAGTACGCCAACCCGACGACCGTCCGGGCGCTGCAGAACGTGCAGAACGTCGCGGTCGTCTCGGTGACGGCGACGATCCCCGCCGAGGGCGCCCGCAACGGCGACCGGATCGACTGCTACGTGACGGCGATCGGCAAGGCCACGAGCCTCAAGAGCGGGCGGCTCTTCGTGATCCCCATGATGGGCCCGAACGGCCAGCCCCACTGGAGCGGCCTGCCGTACGCCCTGGCCGAGGGGCCGATCGACTTGGAAGAAACCGGCTCGACCAACGTCGGCGTGGTCAAGCGCGGGGCGGTGATGGAAGTGAACGTCGAGCCCGAGACCGTGGTCGCGGGGCAGTTCGAGCTGGTGCTCGAAGGCCCGGCGGCGGGGTGGATCACGGCCAGCGGCATTGCCCAGGTGATCAACGGGGCCGAGGGTGCCGCGGGCCAGACGATCGCGGTCGCCAAGGATGCCAAGACGGTCATCGTGAGCATCCCCAAGGAGGAGCGCGAGCGCCCGGACGCGTTCATCAGCCGGATCCAGCGCCTGCCCGTCCCCAGCCAACTGCTGAGCACCGAAGCGCGCGTGGTGATCAACACGAAGGTGGGCAGCGTCGTCATGACCGGCGACGTCGAGATCAGCCCGGTCGTGATCAGCCTGCGCGGGCTGACGATCACGACGGTGACGCCGGCCCCCAAGGCCACCGAACTGACGCCGATCACCACCGAGCGCACGGCGGTCGCCCTCGACACGGCCGGCATCGGCGGCGCCAAGCTCAACGACCTGCTGACCGTCTTCGACCAGCTCAAGGTGCCCGCCGAAGACCGCATCACGATCATCAAGGAACTCCACAAGACCGGAAAACTGCACGCGAAGTTGATCACGGAGTAGACCCCGTTTAGCCGTGACCCGAAGGGCAAGCGACAGCGCCGCCCGAAGGGGAGCGCGCGGAGCGAGCGGTGAAGTGCGACGAATCGAGAGACGCCCGGACGGATCCGGGCCGCGAACGTAACTGCGTCGGAGACGCGACATGACGGTTCCCAAAGTTGATCTTCATCGCCCCGTAGGCCTGCCGATGGCCGCCCGCGGGGGCGCGCCGTCCAAGGGCACGGGGGCCGATTTCTCGCAGGTCATGGGCGCGCTGACGGGGGATCGGGCCGACGACCGCGGCCCGGCCACGCCCGCGATGCCGCTCCTCCCAATGGGCTCCGACACCTTCCGTGACGGCCCCCTCAAGCCCATGTCCGAGTGGGATTTCCGGGTCGGCGTAAAGGCGCCCGCGCTCCCGATCAAGCAGCTCGAAAACGATCGTCACCCGGCCGGCCCGATGATGCCGCTGACGGCCGCCGATTCCGTGCCCGGCGCGCGCAAGCCGGCCAAATCGAAAGAATCGCAAACCGAAGAGACCGCCCGCAAGTGGGTCGCCCAGACGTTCTACGGCACGCTCTTCAAGCAGATGCGCTCCAGCCCGTTCAAGAGCGATCTGTTCGACGGCGGCCGCGGCGGGCAGGCGTTCGCCCCGATGCTCGACCAGCACCTGGTCGACCGCATGTCGCGCGGGTCCGACCGCAAGCTGACCAACGCGATCGCCAAGCGCCTGCTCGGCAAGCGCAGCGGATCGCAGCGCACCGACGTCGCCAAAACGAACGAACTCCGCCCCGGCCCCGAGGCGATCCAGCCGCCGACGTCGGCCCCGACCGGCAGCGCCCCCGCGACCACCGAACCCAACC
>DATHXE010000486.1:0-3184 GCA_035459845.1 Tepidisphaeraceae bacterium
TGCTTGAGGTTGGCGAACTCCTTCTCGTCGAAGTTCGGCTTGGTCAGGACGAGCCCCGACAGCCGCACGGCCTCGGCCAACTGGTCGGCCGGCGCCGTCGCGGTCAGCTCCGTGTAATCGCCCTCGTCGTCCACGTCGATCGAGATGCCCAGTGAGTCCAGCCGCGTATTGAGCTGCTCGAACGTCATTCCGCCCGCGCCGCGGCGGACCATCTCGCTCGTCAGCGAACCGAGCCCGGTCTTGTCGGCCGGCTCGTTGTGCGACCCGCGCCGCAGCGCCACCACCGCGCTCGCCAGCGGCAGGCGGTTGTCCGGGATCACGATCACCTGCGCCTTGCCGCCCGCGACCGGCACGTCGAACGACGTGCCCTTGGCGAACTTTGCGGCCGTCACCGCCTCGCGAATCGGTGGCTTGGTCGGGTAGTCCTTGGGGAACTCGAACACCCGCGCCTTCACCGGGTCGGTCGACGGGACGACCGGCGCCTGCGCGGTGTTCGCCGCCTGCGCCATCGCCTTGCGGGCGAGTTGGCCAGTCGGGTCCGGCACCATCTGCATGACTGTCAGCCGATTCGGCGACAGGTACGTCGCGGCGGCCTTCTTCAGGTCGTCCGCCGTCATCGCCGCGACCTTCTCGAGCTCCGTGTTCGCCCGCGCCGGGTCCCCGCCGAACATCCACTCTTCGCCGACGTTCCGCGCGATCTGCTCGGCCGTCTTCCGCTGCTGGATCACACCCTGCCGGTACTGCGTCTTGGCCTTGGCCAGTTCGTCCGCCGTCACGCCCTTCTCGATCAGCAGCGCGATCTCCTCCCGGAGCGCCTTCTCCACGTCCGCCGGGTTCTTGCCGCGGAGCGTGATGCCCATCGCCCCGAAAAATCCGCCGTCCTCGAGCGGTTGGTGGAGCGACTGCGCCTGCGCCGCCAGCGGGTTGTCGGACGCGACCAGCCGCCGGTACAGCCGCGACGACGGCCCGCCGCCCAGGATCTCGCCCAGCAGCGCCAGGGCGTACTGGTCGTCGTTCGTCCACCCCGAGATTCGCGCCCCGACCACCACCGCCGACAGCGGCACGCTCGCCGGCACCGTCGCGCTCCGCCCCTCGGTCTGCTCCGGCTCCTTCGGCGCCAGACGCGGCGGCTTCTCGCCCTTCGGGATCCACGCGAAGTACCGCCCGACCCACTCCTTCGTCTTGGCGACGTCGATGTCGCCCGACACGAGCAAAATCGCGTTGTTCGGGACGTAATACGTGTTGAAGAAGTCCTGCAGTTCCGCCGTCTTCGACTGCGCGAGTTGCTCCATATTCCCGATCGGCGTCCACCGGTACGAGTGCTGCGTGAACAGCCGCTTCACGTACTCCTCGAACAAGTTGCCGAACGGCTGGTTCATCCGCATCCGCCACTCCTCGGCCACCACCTTCCGCTCGGTCTGGAAGATCGCGTCCGACACCTTGAACGACGCCATGCGGTCGGCCTCGAGCCACAGCGCCATTTCCGTGTGTTCGCTCGGGACGGTATTGACGTAGGTCGTCTGGTCGAAGCTCGTAAACGCGTTGGAGATCCCGCCGACCATGTTGATCAGCTTCATGTGCTGCTCGGGGGCGACGTGGGCCGACCCGCGGAACATCATGTGCTCGAACATGTGCGCGAACCCCTGCCGGTCCGCCCGCTCGTCCTTCGACCCCACGTGGTACATGACGCGCACGTGGACGACCGGCGCCTGCCGCAGCGGCAGGTACACCACCCGCAGCCCGTTCGGCAGCGTGTCCGTCATGTACTCGATCGGCGGGAGGCGGTCGGGCGCGCCCCCGATTTTCGACGACAGCTGCGGGAACTGCTTCTGCTCCGGCTCGCGCGCGGCGAGCGGAACTGTGGACAGGCAGAGGACGACCGCGACGAGCAACCCGGTAGCGCGTTTCATGCGGCGGATTGTCCGAGCCATCCCGCGCACGGTCAACCCACGCAATTCCGGCCCTCACCGTCTTCTCGCACCTACCGTCCCCACTCGAGCACCCCGCCCTCGAAATAGAAGGACGTACTTAGCGGTCGCACCGAAGGTGCACGTGAACGCTCGGACGGAGGACGGCATTCGAAGCCCGACGCGCGACCGGTGGGCAGAGCCCACCCTACTTAATCACCACGTACGGCGCGAGCTCCGGAACCGCCTTGATGAGCTCCTCCGCCACCACCCGCCCGAACAACTCCGCCCCCTTCGGCGACAGGTGCGTCAGGTCCGGCTTGTCCGTCGGCGGCGTCCCGTCCTTCGGCTTGGCCACGTAGTTCAGCGCCACGCTCGCCTTGGGGCCGATCTTGTCGAGCTCGGCGATGCTCCGCGCGTGCAAGTCGATCACCGGCACCTTCTTCTCCGCAGCGATCGCCTTGGCCGCGTCCGCGTACTCGAACAAATTCGACGCGACCTGTTCGCCCTTGAACAGCCGCCGCGTCAACGACGTGACGATCACCGGTTTGGCCCCCGCCGCCCTCGCCTCGTCGATCAGCCGTGACATCCACTCCCGGTACGCGACCAGCGGCGGCGTCTCCCCGATCCCCCGCGCCTTCTGATCGTTATGCCCGAACTGGATCAGC
This sequence comes from Tepidisphaeraceae bacterium, assembly GCA_035459845.1. Classification (GTDB taxonomy): domain Bacteria; phylum Planctomycetota; class Phycisphaerae; order Tepidisphaerales; family Tepidisphaeraceae; genus DASPKW01. The sequence goes on from DATHXE010000486.1 coordinate 2,576, forward strand.
AGGTAGTCCGGCTTCTCCGCCAGTGCCTTCGCCCACCACCCCTCCTTCACGAACGACCACGACGACCGCCCGCTCCTCGCCCAGTTGATGACCTCGGCGTCTTTTGACAACAGCGGCGCGAACCCCGGGCCCCACCCGCCGTTCGGGGCGACCGTCGAATCCCCGGTGAGGACGATCCGCACTTTCACGCCCACCGCCCGCGGCGCGGGCGACGCCGGCTCCGCGGCGAGCGCGGGCACGGCGACCACCAAGAGCAGCAACACCAAGGCGACGTGGCGCAATGACATGATGCGGCGCAGTGTACTGGGCGCCACCCGCACTCATCAATCCCGATCGGCGCACGAGAAAGCCCACGGAGCTTGCTCCGTGGGTTCTACAACCAAGACCAATACCGCTACTTCTTCCCCGCGTCGCTCGCCGCCGGCTCGATCGTGATCGGGCGGACGACGACGTACACGTCCACCAGGTCGTCGAGGGCCTCGAGCGACGGCGCGGCCGGCGTCAGCGCGGCGCGGGTCCCCTTGCCGCGGTTCGCCATCGCGTCGCGCGAGCCGCCGGTGGCGCTGGCGACGTTCGTACCGCCCGGCGCTTCGCCCGGGCCCTTGGGCG
>DATHXE010000487.1:0-2310 GCA_035459845.1 Tepidisphaeraceae bacterium
GGCCGGCGCCGCCCTGGAGGCGCTCATGCAGACCGCCCGCGCCGGCGAAAACGTATTCCCCGCGCTCATCGCCGCCGCCGAGGTCTGCTCGCTAGGCCAGATGGTCGCGGCGATGCAAAGCATCGTCGGGCGGTTCCGGCCCACGGTATAGCGCGAACGGGAAGGCGAGGCTCCGTCCGACCCGTTTGCCGCTCGCTCGGGATCAATCGCCCTTCAGCCTTTCCGAACCCGACTCGCGCCCGCCGCCGCCCGCGGCTTCGCGTTCAGCGCCGCCGCCGCCCGCACCAGCGCCGCCAGCGCCTTCTCGTCAACCGCCTCCCCCTCGCGAATGTCGATCGCCCGCCGCGCATTCCCCTCGAGGCTCGCGTTGAACAACCCCGCCGGGTCGGGCAGGGCGGCGCCCTTGTGGAAGGTCAGCTTGACGACGGCCTTGTACGTCTCGCCCGTGCAGAGGATGCCGCCGTGTTCCCAGACCGGAACGCCGCGCCACTTCCACGTCTCGACCACGTCGGGCACGGCCCGCCGGACCAGCGCCCGCACCCGCGCGAGCGTCTTGCCCCGCCAGTCGCCGAGTTCCTCGATCCGGGCGTCGATCAGCGCGGAGGCGGAGTCGTTCGAGCCAGCGGACTTTGCGGGAGTGCTTGATTTCTTCATGGCGGAGGAAAAGGCGGAGTCGTCTGTACAAAATCCGGAACACCAGATCGTTTCCGAAATCATCGTGGCGGGCTAGCCGCTTCAGCGGCTAGTGGGAGACCGAAATCCGCTCGATGAGCCGCTATGACCTTTCGGTAAACGCTCTAAAACCTCAAAACATCGTCTCGCCCGGCAGCTCCGACGCCTGCTTGATCCAACCCGCGAGCTTCCCCTCGTCGATCGCCTCCCCCTCGTGGACGTGAAAGTACCGGACGTCCTTCTGCTTCGATTCCACCGGCGGAAGCGGGCTCAGGGCCGCGCCCCGAAAGAACGCGACCTTGACGTACTTCGTGATGCAATGAAACCCGACGAACCACCCCCGCCCCTCGACGCCGTAGAACGGCGTGTTCCACCGCACCGCCTTGCGCACGCCGGGCACGGTGCGGACGATCAGCGCGTCGAGCCGCCGCCCGACGTCGCGCTTCCACCCCGGCATCGCCGCGATGAACGCCCGCACCGGCGCGTCCCCGTCGGCCTTGGCGATCTGCGGATTCCCGCCGGCCAGGAGCTTGGGCTTGGCGGCGGGGGCGGCCTTGCGAGACTTCGTCACCCCCGTCGCCGCCTTGGCAGGGGAGGCGGCAGACTTCTTGGCGGACTTTACCGGCGGCTTCGGCGACGTTCTCTTGGGCATACCGCCGGGAGGATACCCGGCCGCGCCCGCGATGCTCAAGAAGTAGCGCGTCGCGAATCTGACGCCCTCTATTGGTAGCCGCCGGCGGAAGCCGTCGGTTGTGCGGCACTCCGACGCCGTCTCGTGCCGAGCAGTAGTTGGACGTCCGCGTTACATCGCCGCCGCCGCGCGCCCCGCCAGATACCCCGTCGCCCAAGCCCACTGAAAATTGAACCCCCCGATCCGCCCGTCGCAGTCGAGCACCTCGCCCGCGAGGTACAGCCCCGGCACCTTTCGCGACGCCATCGTGCGAAAGTCCACCTCGTTCAGCGGCACGCCGCCCGCCGTCACCTCCGCATAGTTCCACCCGCGGTGCCCGACCACCGGCAGCGGCAGCGCGGTCAGCGCGTGCACGAGCGCCCGCCGGGCGTCGCGCGAAAGCTGGCCCAGAGGCGTGACCGGGTCGATCGTCACGTGCCGCAGCAGCGCCGTCACCACGCGCTCGGGCAACCGGCCCGCGACAAGCCCGCCGACCGACGCCTTGGGCGACTTCGCCGCCGCCTCCACCAGCCACCGCTCCACGCGCTCGAACGGCTCGCCCGGCAGAAAACCGCAGCGCATCTCCGGCTTCTGCCCGAGCTCGTGCGGGATGATCCAGTGCCGGCTCGCGTCCATCACGACCGGCCCGCTGATTCCGAAGTGCGTCCAGAGCAAACTCCCCGCCCGCCGGTCGACCGGCTTGCCGCCGACGACCGTCGACAGTTCCACCTCGTGCGAGATGCCCGAGCAATCCGCGTGAAACATCTGCGGCGCCAGCACGAGCGGCGCGAGCGCGGCGTACGTCGGGGTCACCGTGTGCCCGAGCGATTGCACGATCGCCCACCCCGAACCGTCGCTCCCGCTGCGCGGCAGTGAGCGCCCGCCTGTCGAGACGATCACGCGACACGCTCGGACGGACTCGCCACCGCCCATATGCTCGATCGAAAAGTACGGCCGCACGTCAGTGG
>DATHXE010000488.1:0-11615 GCA_035459845.1 Tepidisphaeraceae bacterium
TGCGCGGACGCGAGCGATGAGCAAATCAGGACGACGCAGGTGAAAAGGGCGCGGGACATGGGACGATTGTAGTCCGCATCGTCTCGGACCGAGGATTGGTACAGGGGAGTTCGCTTTGCGCATCACGGATCCCAGGCAACAAGTTCCGTGGGCTTTCGGCGTGCGATACAATCGCGATGAGAGGTTCCCACCGTGCCGACATACGTCTATCGAGTCATCCGACCGCAGGGTCCCGAAGAGACCTTCGAGGTCCGCCAGTCCATTAAGGACCCCGCGCTCACCGTGCACCCCGAGACGGGCGAGCCGGTCGAGCGGGTGATCCTGCCGCCGCAGATTGGTAAGGGCGCGCAGGGCCACGCCGAGATCGCCGGGGCGGGCTTCACTAAGTACAAGCGGATGAGCGACGGCACCTACGAGCGGCAGGCCGGTACGGGCGGCCCAAAGCACGTCAACCCCCACGGCAACACGTAGGGCCCGCCTCCCCAACCCATTACGCCAGCTAATGGGTCGAATCAAACTCCCCCACTTCGCCGCATATAAAAACTGAGCGATCGCCCCCTCGCGCGCCCACTCCCTGCGCAGCCCCCCGGTCCGACGCATTGAAACCGCCCTGCGCATTCGCGCAGCAACCCCGTTCGGACGACCGCGCGCCTGCCTAATCACTAGGAAACCGCACCCCATTTCGTCCCGATCTTGCGCCGGAACCAGCATTTAGGACGACCGGCACGCCCGTTGCCTTAAGGGCCGGCAGCACCACGCGGTCTTAGCGTGAGATCCGAGCCGACCCCCGCCGACCTGACCTGCGCGGGGCGCCCGAAAGGAATCGAGCAGCCCATGAACGTCGCCTCCCGCTGGAAGATGTTGAACCTGACCTGGGTCTCCTTCTTCCTGACCTTCGTCGTCTGGTTCAACCTGGCCCCGTTCACCAGTTCGATCGCCAAGGCGATGAACCTGACCAAGGAACAGGTCCACACGCTGATCATCTGCAACGTCGCCCTGACGATCCCCGCCCGGATCTTTGTCGGCCGGCTGGTCGACCGGTACGGCCCCCGCCGGGTGTTCAGCGCGATCCTCGTCATCTTTGCCGTCCCGTGCCTGCTGTTCGCGATGGCCACCGAGTACTGGCAGCTCGTCGTGCTTCGCTTGGCGATCAGCGGGATCGGGGCCGGGTTCGTGGTCGGCATCCGCTTGGTCGGTGAATGGTTCGACGCCCGCGAGATCGGCCTGGCCGAAGGCATCTACGGCGGGCTGGGCAACTTCGGGATGGCCGTCGCGTCGTTCGCGCTGCCGCTGCTCGCCGCCGCGTTCGGCGGGGTGAACGGCTGGCGCTGGGCGATGGCCATCAGCGCCGTCCTCTGCGTGATCTGGGCCTTCGTTTACCTCCGCCACGCCCAGGACGCCCCGCCCGGCAAGCACTTCAAGGCGTCGGCCAGCAAGGGCGCCCTTGAGGTGTCCTCCCGCGGCGACCTGATCGCCCTGTCCCTGATGCAGATCCCGCTCCTCGCGTGCATGGGGATCATCGCCTGGCGGCTGGTCGGCGTGCACCTCATCGCCCCGTGGGTCGGAAACGTCTTCTACGTCATCCTCCCGCTGCTCTTCGTCCGCAGCGTGTTCAAGATCCGCAAGGCGAACGCCCACCTGCTTCGATCGCGACTTCGTCGCGAATCCGACTCCACAGGAGTCGGCGTGGAGCAGGGTGAGCACCACTACTCCTTCGCCCAGGTCGCGATCCTCTGCCTGTGCTACGCGGTGACGTTCGGCGGCGAACTGGCGGTCGAGTCGATGCTCCCCGCCTACTTCGAAAAGATGTTCGGCGTGTCCGTCGCGACGGCCGGCGTCCTCGGGGCCGGGTTCGCGTTCGCGAGCCTGATCGCCCGCCCCCTCGGCGGGTACCTCGGCGACAAGTACGGCCGCCGCCCCGTCATCATCATCTCCCTCGCGGGCTCGGCCGCCGGGTTCTTCGCGATCCACCAGATCAACAACGCCTGGCCCCTCTGGGCGGTGATGACCGTCACCATGCTCGCCGGCCTGTTCCTGATGGCCGCCAACGGCGCGAACTTCTGCATCGCCCCGCTGATCCGCAAGCCGCTCACCGGCCAGATCGCCGGGCTGATCGGCGCGTACGGGAACGTCGGCTCGGTGCTGTTCCTCGCCTTGCTGTCCATCACGACGCCGAGCGTGTTCTTCCTGACCATGGGCATCGTGGGCGTCGCCGCCTTCGCCGCGTGCTTCATGCTCCGCGAGCCGGCCCGGATCCCGCACCACGAGGAGGCGCGTCCCGTGGAAGCGGCGCCGGTCGGGGCGCAGGTCGGCAATGTGGCAATGGCGTAGCGGCGCAAGAGTGCACCTTCGGTGCGACCGCTAAGTACCGATTCGTCGGATCGAACGGTTGTTGCGAGATCGACCTCGCGAACTCACGAGAAGTACGATGATCGACGGGTTTACGGAAGAACAGAAGAACTACCTCGACGGGTTCGTCACCGGCTCGGGCCTCCGCCGCGGCCTGTCGCTCCCCGTCGCGGGTGGCGCCCCGGCCGCAGCGGGGACCAGCGTCACCGTCGGCCCGAAGGACATCCACTCCGCCGCCCAGGACCGGTTCACCGCCGCCGGAAAGAAGCTCGTCTCCGAAGAGCAGGCCAAGCGCGCCAAGGACGGCCTGGTGTTGTGGGACGAGGTGATGGCCCACGCCAAGGACGGCAAGTTCCCCAAGGGCACCGACGTCTTCATGTTCAAGTTCCAGGGCCTGTTTTACGTCGCCCCGGCCCAGGACTCGTTCATGTGCCGCCTGCGCCTCCCGGCCGGCATCGTGAATAGCCACCAGGTGCGCGGCCTCGCCGACCTGGCCGTCGACTACGCCGGCGGCTACGCCGATGTCACGACCCGCGCCAACTTCCAGCTCCGCGAGATCGGCGCCCGCAACACGATCAACCTGCTCATGGGCCTGGCCGACCTGGGCATCGTCGCCCGCGGCTCCGGCGCCGACAACATCCGCAACGTGACCGCGAGCCCGACCGCCGGCATCGACGCGCAAGAACTGGTCGACACGCGCCAGCTGGCCCGCGAGCAGCACCACTACATTCTCAACCACAAGGAAATGTACGGCCTTCCCCGCAAGTTCAACATCGCGTTCGACGGCGGCGGCACCATCGCGGCCCTCGAGGACACCAACGACATCGGCTACACCGCCGTCCGTGTGTCCGAAGATGGGATCAAGAAAGCCCATGGAGCTTGCTCCGTGGGTGTGGAACCGGGGATCTATTTCCGACTCACTCTCGGTGGAATCACCGGTCACAAAGACTTCGCGCGAGACACGGGTCTAATGGTGAAGTCAGAAGACTGTGTGATCGTTTCCCACGCGATCGTCAACGCGTTCAGCGAGCATGGCGACCGCACCGACCGCAAAAAGGCCCGCCTGAAGTACGTCCTCGACAAGATGGGCTTTGCCGGCTTCCTGAAGGAAGTCGAGAAGCACCTCGGCCTGCTGAAGGTCGCCAAGTCGCCGCTGATCAAGTTCCCGCTCGACGCCTGCGACCCGCGCCCCGCCGTCGACCGCATGGCGCACGTCGGCGTGCACCCGCAGAAGCAGCCCGGCAAGGTCTACGTCGGCGTCGTCCTGCCCGTCGGCCGGATGACCGCGGCCCAGATGAAGGGCGTCGCCGCCATCGCCGACCAGTACGGCTCGGGCCACGTGCGCCTGACCGTCTGGCAGAACCTGATCATCCCCGACATCGCCGCCAAGGACGTCGACGCGGTGAAGTCGGCGATCGAGGCCCTGGGCCTTGATCACTCCGCCACGTCCGTCCGCGCCGGCCTCGTGGCCTGCACCGGCAGCGCGGGCTGCAAGTTCGCCGCCGCCAACACCAAGCGGCACGCGACGCAGATCGCCGAGCACCTTGATGCGTCGCTCAAGCTCGACGTCCCGATCAACATCCACCTGACCGGGTGCCACCACTCCTGTGCGCAGCACTACATCGGCGACATCGGCCTGATCGCCACGAAGGTCGCCGTCGGCGACGACATGTACGAGGGCTACCACCTCCACGTCGGCGGCGGGTACGGCGTCGACAAGGCCATCGCCACCGAACTGCAGCGCGACGTGCTCGCCACCGATGCCCCGCTCGTCGTCGAGCGCGTCCTGCGGGCATACCTCGACCACCGCAAGGCGGGCGAGGAGTTCTCGGCGTTCGCCCGCCGGACGGACGTCGCGGAGTTCAAAGCCATGATGGGTCAACCCGCGGCGATCGCCGCATGACGCCCGTAGCGTGGGCTACCAGCCCACGAGTCAGAATCTGCCCGAACGTCTGAATCCGCGTGCGAACGAGCAACAACTCTCTGATTGATTATTCGTCGGCTGGTAAGCCACGCTACGAGACGATCATGAACGCCACCAACACCCTCATGCCCCCCATCGCCCTGGCCGCCGCTTCTGCGGCCCCCGTCCTGCCGGAATCGGCGCCGTTTACGTCGGCCCAGCGCGCCTGGCTCAACGGCTTCTTCGCCGGCATGGTGAGCACGGCCGGCGCGCCCGCGGTGGCCGTTCCGGGAATGCCGGTCGGGTCGGCCGACGTCGCCGCACCCGCCGCCCCGGAGGCCGAGGAAGACTTCCCCTGGCACGACCCCGCCATGTCGCTGGCCGACCGCCTGGACCTCGCCAAGGAGAAGCCGATCGAGCGGAAGCTAATGGCCGCGATGGCCCAGCTCGACTGCGGCGCCTGCGGCTACGTCTGCCAGTCCTACGCCGAGCACATCGCCGACGGCTCCGAGAAAAACCTCACCCTCTGCATGCCCGGCGGCAAGGACACCAGCGCCAAGCTCAAAGAACTCGTCCAGCTCGGCATCAAGACTGGTGGAGCCGCCAAGCCCGCCGCCCCAATCGGCAATGGGCAATCGGCAATCGGCAATCCCGCGTACTCGCGCTCCAACCCCTTCCCCGCGCGCGTCGTCATGAGCAAGCCGCTCAACGGCGCCGGCTCCGACAAGGACACCCGCCACGTCGTCTTCGACCTCAAGGGCTCTGGCCTGACCTACAAGCCCGGCGACGCCCTGGGCGTCTGGCCCGAAAACTGCCCGGACCTGGCGACCGAGATCATGGAGCTGATCGGCGCCAGCGGCGCCGAGGACGTCGCCGGCCCCGACGGCGAGCCCATGAGCCTCTTCGAGGCGCTCGTCCGCCGGTACGTGATCACCACGCCGACCGACGACCTTGTTTCGCTGCTCGGCCACGACCCCGTCGACGGGCTGGGCGTCGTTGACCTGCTCAAGAAGGCCCCGGCCGAGCGCCGCCCGACGGCGGAAGCGCTCGTGGCCGCGCTCTCGCCGATCAACCCCCGGCTCTACTCGATCTCGTCGTCGATCCGTGCCTGCCCCGAGCAGGTCCACCTGACGGTCGGCGTCGTCCGCTACCGCAACGGCGCGGGCACCGCCTGCAAGGGCGTCTGTTCGACGTTCCTCGCCGAGCGCGTTAGGCCCGGTCAAAAGGTGCGGATCTTCTTCCACGCCAGTCCGAAGTTCGGCCTGCCCGCCAGCGGCGACACGCCGGTGATCATGGTGGGACCGGGGACGGGCGTGGCGCCGTTCCGGTCGTTCTTGCAGGAGCGGGCCGCCGCCGGCAGCAAGGGCGAGAATTGGCTGTTCTTTGGCGACCAGCGCTCGAGCTGTGACTTCCTCTACGAGAAGGAACTGACCGACCTGCAGCGCGGCGGTACGCTCACCAAGCTCTCGACCGCGTTCAGCCGGGACCAGGAGAAGAAGATCTACGTCCAGACCCGCATGATCGAACAGCAGGCCGACCTCTGGCGGTGGCTGGAGAACGGCGCCCACTTCTACGTCTGCGGCGACGCCAAGCGCATGGCCAAGGACGTCGACGCCGCCCTCAAGCAGGTCGTCCGCGAGCAGGGGGGCATGAGCGAGGAGAAGGCCGAGGCGTACGTCGCCGACCTGACCAAGTCCGGCCGCTACCAGCGCGACGTCTACTAATCAGAAGATGAACCACGAAGGCACGAAGCCACGAAGAAGTGAGGGAACCGCAGATGAACGCAGACGAACGCGGATCAGAAATGAGTGTTTGCCACCGATGACACCGACACCGATCCGCACCGATCATGCATTTGATTGGTTTTGAACGTGTGTCATCTGTGACATCTGTGTAATCGGTGGCCAAAACCCTCTTCGCATCTGCGTGCATCTGCGTTCATCTGCGGTTCAACCTTCTGCGTCTTCTTCGAGCCATCGTGCCTTCGTGGTTAACCCATGGCCCGTGACGTCAAATCCGTCTGCTCCTACTGCGGCGTCGGCTGCGGGCTGATCGTCTCGACCGACGGCCAGCGCATCACCGGCCTGCGCGGCGACCCCAAGCACCCCGCCAACTTCGGCAAGCTTTGCCCCAAGGGGGCGACGCTCGCCCAGACGATCGACGTCACGACGCGGCTTCGGCACGCGATGATGCGCGTCCCTCAGGACTCAGGAGTCAGCGCTCCGAACTCCCGCTTCCTCCAGGTCGCCCCGTCCGAAGCCATCGCCCACGTCTCCGCCGAACTCCGCCGGATCGTCGACGCCCACGGCCCCTCGGCCGTCGCCTTCTACCTCTCGGGCCAGATGACGACCGAGGCCCAGTACGTCGCCAACAAGTTCGCCAAGGGGTGCCTGGGCACGAACCACTGCGACTCGAACTCGCGCCTGTGCATGTCGGCGGCGGCCAACTCGATGAACCTCTCGCTCGGGTCCGACGGCCCACCCGCGTCGTACGCCGACATCGACCTGGCCGAGGCGTACCTGTTCGTCGGCTCCAACGCGGCCGACTGCCACCCAATCACGTTCACGCGCGCCAAGACCCGGATCGACAAGGGCAAGGCCAGGTGCGTGGTGGCCGACCCGCGGCGTACGCCGACCGCCGAGGCCGCCCACGTGCACCTGCCCGTCCGCCCGGGGACGGACCTGGCGCTGCTCAACGGCTTCCTCCACATCCTCGCCGTCTGGGGGAAGGTCGACCGCGCGTACGTCGAGGCACACACCGAGGGCTGGGCAGAGCTCGAACAGCTGATCCACGGCTACACGCCCACGCGCGTCGCCGAGATTTGCGGCATCGACCGCGAGGCGTTTCTGAAGGCCGCCAAGCTCATCGCCGACCACGACAAGCTCGTCACCTGCTGGACGATGGGCGTCAATCAGACCGTCCAGGGCACGTTCACCGGCAACGCGATCATCAACCTGCACCTGGCGACCGGCCGGATCGGCAAGCCCGGCGCAGGGCCGTTCTCGCTGACCGGCCAGCCCAACGCCATGGGCGGGCGCGACGTCGGGTACATGTCGCACCAGCTCCCCGGCCAGCGCCTGATCGCCAACCCCGACCACCGCGCCCAGATGGAGCGCGCGTGGGGCCTGCCCGCCGGCACGATCGGCGCGACGCCGGGGTACGACGCCGTCCGCATGTTCGAGGCAATGGCCTCTGGCGAGATCAAGGCGCTGTGGGTGATCGGCACGAACCCGGCCGCGAGCATGCCGAACCTGCCCGCCGTCCGCGCGGGGCTCGAAAAGCTCGAGCTGTGCGTCGTCCAGGATGCGTACTTCCCCACCGAGACGACGCGCTACGCCCACGTGCTGCTCCCCGCCGCCGTCAACCTCGAACAGGCGGGCACGTTCACGAATTCCGAGCGGCGCGTGACGCTGATGGAACAGGCCGCGACGCCGCCGGGCGACGCCCGGCCCGACTGGTGGTGGGTGCAGCAGATCGCCGGCGCGATGGGATACGCGCGCGGGATGTCGTACACGTCCGCCGCCCAGATCTTCGACGAGTTCGCCCGCACGACCGCCGGCCGGCCCAACGACCAGAGCGCGCTCTACCACCCGCTCCTCAAGGAGCGCGGCCCCCAACAGTGGCCCTACCCCGCCATGGGCAAGCCCGCCGAGCGCCGATACGTCGACGGCGTCTTCCCCACGGCGAGCGGCAAGGCGCGCCTCTGGGCCCGCGAGTGGCTGGAGATGGCGGACGCGCCGGGCCGGCGCTTCCCGCTCATCCTGACGACCGGGCGGGTGCTGAACCAGTGGCACACGCGCACCAAGACCGGCGCGGTCCCCGCCCTGAACAAGCTCGACCCGTGTCCGTTCCTGCAGATCCACCCGGAGGATGCCGAGCGCCTCGCCCTGCACGATGGACAGCAGGTCGAGGTCGCCAGCAAGTTCGGCACCGCGTCGACGTTCCTGAAACTCGACGACACGATCACGCCGGGCGTGGTCTTCATGCCGATCCACTGGAACGAGCTCTGGGGCCACGCCGCCAGTTGCAACGAGGCCACCAGCGACGACCGCGACCCGATCAGCAAGCAGCCGAGCCTCAAGGCCGTCGCCGTGCGCGTGACGGCCGTCGGCAGGGGGGAGCAGGGGGGCGTGCTCTCGAACGACCAGCCCGCGGACGTCGCCCGCACCTCCATCCCCGTCCCGGTTTAGCCGCTGACCCGCGCATACGAAACCGCCGGCCGACTCCATGTCGGCCGGCGGTTTAGAGCCGCGATTCCTTTCGCACCTTCCCTGATCCCGGCGCCCGCCAGCCCTTGCGAGGCTGACGGCCGCCCGGCTGTCCTTCCCCCCATTCGTCCGTGACGCTCCCCGCTATTGCGTCTCCCGCTCCCCTATCCGGCGCCGCACCGGCATGCCCGCGCCGACCCACGCGCCTCGTCGGAAGTGTCCTTCACTTCCTCGGCGCGGCGATCGGCGTCACCGCGTGCGTCGCCAAAAGCTCTTCGATGAACTCCGCCAACCCGTCCACGTCGTTCCCGCGGATCTGCCGGTCCGCCACCGCGACGGCCTCCGGCTTCGCGTTGCCCATGGCCACGCCCAGGCCGGCGTGCTTCAGCATTGGCAAGTCGTTCACGTCGTCGCCGATCGCGACGATCTGCTCGGGCAGAATCCCGTGCCGCCGGGCGACGTGCAAAATGCCTTCCCATTTGTTCACGGCCGGGTCGAAGATCTCCATCACGTCCACGCCGTATGCCGGCACGTGGATCGAGTGACAGACGATCCGGCCCTCGTACTGGGCGTTCAGGGTCTCCGTCATTCGCCTGGCGTCGTCTGGCGCGGCGACGATCCCGATCCTGATCGTGTGCTCGTGCGCGTACGTCGCCAGTTCCTTGGTCTTGTGCACCGTCGCGCGGGTGACCTTCAGCCACTGCTGCGTCGCGTGGTTGAGGTCGACGCCGTCCGTGATCAGGTAATCCACGCCGGCCAGCCCGGTGTCCTGCAAGGCCAGCGCCGCGTGACCCGTCTGTTCGATCGTCCGGCACAACTCGCGCGCCAGGCCGCTCTGCATGCACGTGCGGTGCAGCGTGAGCCGCTGCTTGGTGTCGACCACCATCGCGCCGCCCACGAACACGGCCGTGTCGTAGTGCGCGACCGCGTCGAGCACCATCTGCGACTCGGTCTGGTTCCGCCCGGTCGCGAAACAGACCAACAGCCCGGCCCGCAGCGCGGCGTGCACCGCCTCCTTCGTCCGCGGCGTCACCCGCCCCTCCGGCGAGAGGAGCGTTCCGTCGAGGTCGATCGCGATCATCCGATACTGCTGCGGCACGTCTGTCCTGATGAACGGCAATGTACGAGTGTGGGCAGGAAGATTCAACTACCGTTATGGCAGGTGACGGGTTATCCACACTAGGGGTGGTGGGGGAGGAGGAAGAGATGAGGGGGTGAGGGGCAGGGGGGATGAGGAGTGCTAGAGGTCGTCTGGGGTCAAACCCGTTCGCTTGCCGATGCGCGCGAGCATTGCCGGTCCGATCTCGTCGCGGTCGTGAAATGCGAACACGTAGTCCGCCCACCCCGCCCGCTCGAGTATTTTGTGCGACCCGGACTGGCGCTTGATCGACCACCCGATGCGTAGAAGCGCCGCCAGCACGCGACTGGCACGCGTGGACGTCCACCGACTCACGCGGGCACCTTGAACACTCCAGACATTTCGGGAACGGACTCGCCGTGCTCCAGTCGGTCCGCCATGACGCGGAGCGCCAACGCCTGCGCGCCCGCGATCGCTTGGTCGCGCGTCGCCCCGTACGCCATTACCCCCGGCAATTCGGGAATTTCTGCGATCCAGCGCCCGTCGTCCTCCCGATCGATTTCCATGTCCAGGTGCATGTGCGTCTCCAGTCCACTGATTATACCACGATTGCGACTGCGCACTTCACCCCGCTTCGATGATCTCGCCGCCGGACACCGTTTCAGATTCCGCCGGGGCGGGCGTCGCCGGCGCGAGGATCACGTTGTCGATCAGGCGCGTCGCCCCCACGCGGGCGGCGATCGCGATGACCGTGGGCGCGTCGATCCGCTCGGCGGGCTTGAGCGTCAGCGCGTCGACGGCGGCCACGTAGTCGACGTTCACGTGGGCCTCGAGCAGGGGGCGGTGGGCGGTGGCGACCAGGCGGTTCGTCTGGTTTACGCCGGCCTTGAACTCGGCCATCGCCAGCAGCAGGGCGCGGCTGATGGAAAGGCCCTGGGCGCGCTCCTGTGGCGACAGGTAGGCGTTCCGGCTCGACATCGCCATCCCGTCCGGGTCGCGGACGGTCGGGCACGGGATCACGTCGATCGGCCAGTCCAGCGCCTCGACCATGGCCGTGATGATCCGCAGCTGCTGGAAATCCTTCTGCCCGAAGCAGGCCACGTCGGGCTGCACCACGTTGAACAGTTTTGCGACGACCTGGCAGACGCCCTTGAAATGCGTGGGCCGGTGCTTGCCCTCCAGCACCGTGGAAAGGCTCGGCAGGTCCACCGTGATGTCGGGCATGCCGGGCCGGTACATTTCCTCGGGCGCGGGGTTGAACACGAAGTCGACGCCGGCGGCCTCGCACTTTTCCAGGTCCGCCGAGATCGGGCGCGGGTACTTGTTGAAGTCTTCCTTCGGGCCGAACTGCGTCGGGTTGACGAAGATCGACACGGCGACGGCGGGCGCGTTGTTGCGCGCGTGGGCGACCAGGGCCATGTGGCCGGCGTGCAGGGCGCCCATCGTGGGCACCAGCGCGAGGCGATCGAACTTCTTGCGCAGGGCCCGGCATTCGGCGATCGTACGGACGATTTCCATGCGAAGTTTGTCAGTCGCCAGTGGTCAGTTGTCAATCGAAAGTAGCTCAACATTCCGATGTTGAGGAGCGGCGCGGCAGGCTCAGAGCGCGGACCGCGCGCCGGGTCTGCGAACGGTTCTCCTCAACATCGGAATGTTGAGCTACTGCGGCGACAGGCGCGCCGCCAGTTCGCCGATCGTCACTCCGGTCCTCGGATGCATCACGTTCCCGGCGATCTCTGCGAGCGGGCGCAGGACGAACGCCCGCTCGTGCATGCGGGGATGGGGGACGTGGAGGCCCCCCTCGGCGATCGCCTCATCCCCGTACATCAGCAGGTCGAGGTCGATCGTCCGGGGGCCCCATTTCTCGTCGCGTACGCGGCCGAGGGATTGTTCGATTCGGAGCATCGCCGCCAGCAGTTCTCGCGGCCCGAGTTTCGTCTCCACCTCGGCCGCGCCGTTGAGAAACGCGGGCGAGCCCGCCGGCCCGCCCACCGCCGCCGTTTCCAGGAGCGTCGAGACGCGCACGATGTGCGTGGCGGGCAGTCGGCCGATCGCGTCGACGGCCGCGCGGATGTTG
>DATHXE010000489.1:0-15637 GCA_035459845.1 Tepidisphaeraceae bacterium
CCCCAGCAGACCACCCCTCCGCCCGCGGGCGGGTGAGCTAGTCTGACCCGTCGCAGTAAGCAACACGGACGGACGCACCACACCGGTGCGTCCGTCCGTTTTCGTTCGATCGGGGAATGCGCGTAGGTATTTAGTCCAATAGCGAGCGGGACGATTCCCCGGCTTAATAGCGACGGCCCGGGAACCCGCTATGACGCTCGAACTGATCCTCCAATTGGCCGTCCTCCTCGCCGCGATCGCGCTCGGCGCGCGGTCGGGCGGGATCGGCATGGGCCTGTGGGGCGGACTCGGGCTGTTCGTCCTCGTGTTCGTATTCCGTGCGGCCCCCGGGGCGATCCCGGGCGAGGTGCTGCTGATCATCCTTACCGTGATCATGGCGGCGTCGGCGATGGAGGCGGCGGGGGGGATCGATTTCCTCGTCACCGTGGCGGCCCGCATCATCCGCAAGAGCCCCAGGCACGTGACGATCATCGCGCCGGTCGTCGCGTACGTGTTCACGTTTCTCGCGGGCACGGGCCACGTGTTTTACCCGCTGCTCCCGGTCATCTACGAGGTGGCGATGAAGGGGCGCGTCCGGCCGGAGCGGCCGATCGCGGTCGCCACGATCGCGTCGCAGCAGGCGATCACGGCCAGCCCCGTGTCGGCGGCGACGGCGGCGATGATCGCCGTCCTGGCGACCCACGGCATCGGGCTGGCGCAGATCCTCGCGATCTGCGTCCCGTCGACGTTGATCGGCGTGATCGTCGCCGCGCTGGTGCAGAATCGCGTCGGCGTCGAACTGGACGCGGACCCGGAATACCAGCGGCGTCTGGCGAGCGGGGAATTGACGGAAGTGCCGAAGGCGGCGGTCGACGACGCGACCGCGGATGCCGACTTGAAACGCAAGCACCCGCGGGCGGCGTTGTCGGCGTACATGTTCCTCGGCGGCGTCGCGCTCGTCGTCCTGTGCGGGCTGTTCCCGGCGATCCGCGCGGTGCCCGCGCCGGTCCCGACCGCCCCCGCCGCGAAGGTGGCGACCGTGCCGGCGACCGCCGCGACCACGGTGACGGCGGCACCCGCCGCCGCGCACAAGCCCGCGCCACCGGAACCGGCCGTCAACGAGACGGACCGCGAGGTCGTCCTGCCCAAGCCGATCGTCGTCTCGATGCCGATGACGATCGCGATCGTCATGCTCGCCCTGGCGGCGCTCATGCTCGTCTTCACCGGCGCCCCGCCGGGCGAGATCCTGCGCACCAAGACGGCCCAGGCCGGGCTCACCGCCGTCATCGGCATCCTCGGGCTCGCGTGGCTCGGGGATACGTTCATCGCCGACAACAAGGACGTGATCATCGGCGGCCTGTCCGACATGGCCCGGGCCTACCCCGCGACGTTCGCGATCGGGCTGTTCGTCACGTCGATGCTGCTTTTCAGCCAGGCCGCGACCGCCAAGACGCTCATGCCGCTCGGGTTGTCGCTCGGCATCCCGCCCGCCGCCCTGGCGGGCATGTTCCCGGCCGTCAACGGGTACTTTTTCATCCCGACGTACGGGACGTTGATCGCCGCGGTCAATTTCGACCGCAGCGGGACGACGCGGATCGGGAAGTACGTTTTGAACCACTCGTTCATGCTGCCGGGGATCGTCTCGACGGCCGTCGCCGTCACGACCGGGCTCGCGATCGGGAAGGTGTTCTTCTAGTTCGACCGAAAAGTTCACCGCAGAGACGCAGAGGTCGCGGAGGTTGCGCAGAGAAGTCGGTCGGAGATCGAACTTCAAGAGATACTGGTTTCTGCGAATTCTCAGCGTCCCCTGCGTCTCTGCGGTGAGTATCCAGGAGATTCTCGTGATCGACTTCAGGAAAAAGTTGGAGACGGCGGCGCGGGCGATCGGCGTGCCGGTCGACGAACTCGCGGCGATCGTCGAGCGCGGCGAGGTCGTCGAGTACGACGCCGGCGACTGCCTGTTCCACGAGTCGACCCCCCGGCAGTGGTTCGGGATCGTGGTCGAAGGCCGGGTCGACATCGTCCGCGGGCTGCACGGGCGGCAGACGCATCTGGCGACGCTGGCGGACGGGTCGATCGTCTCCGAGGGCGTGCTGCTCGACGAGTGCGCGCACGGGGCGAGCGGGTTCGCGCGGGGCGGCCCGGCGCGGGTCCTACAGGTCCCCGCCGCCGTCCTCGACGAGGTCAAGCGGGCAAAGCCGGACGTGTACTACCGGATCGTCGCCCGGATCGCCCGGCGGATCGGGGACCGCCTGCGCGCCGCCGCCGACCGCCAGGCCGGCGCCGCCGCCGACGGTTCGGTCGCCGGGTCGTACCGCGCCGAGCACGACTCGCTCGGGGAGCGCGAGCTCCCGAACACCGCGTACTACGGCGTGCAGACCGTCCGCGCGCTGGAGAACTTCGCGATCTCCGGCGTCCCGCTGCGGAACTTCGCCCACTTCGTCAACGCGCTGGCGTACGTGAAGAAGGCCGCCGCCCGCGCCAACGCCGAGCTCGGGTGCCTTCCGGTCGACGTCGCCGCCGCGATCGTCGCCGCGTGCGACGAGCTCCTGGCCGGGCGGCTGCACGACCAGTTCGTCGTCGACATGATGCAGGGCGGGGCCGGCACGTCCACGAACATGAACGCCAACGAGGTGATCGCCAACCGCGCCTTGGAGCTGATGGGCCACGCCAAGGGCGAGTACCAGCACTGCCACCCCAACGACCACGTGAACTGCTCGCAGTCGACCAACGACGCCTACCCGACCGCGATCAAGCTGGCCGTCATCTTCTCGCTCAAGGACACGCTGGCGGCGATGCGCGAGCTGCGGACGTCGCTGTCGAAAAAGGCCGTCGAGTTCGCCGGGGTCCTGAAGATGGGCCGCACGGAAAACCAGGACGCGGTCCCCATGACGCTCGGCCAGGAGTTCGGGGCCTACGCCGGGATGATCACGTCGGCGATGGCGGCGATGACCCGGGCCGCCGAGGAGCTGCACGCGCTGAACATGGGCGCGACGGCGATCGGCACCGGCATCAACAGCCCTCCCGGGTACGCGGATCTCGTCACCCAGCGCCTGGCCGAGGCGACCGGGTTGCCGCTGGTGAAGGCAACCAACCTCGTCGAGGCGACGCAGGACTCCGGCTCGTTCGCGCAGATGGCCGCGACGATCAAGCGCGCCGCCGTGCAGGTCTCGAAGATCTGCAACGACCTGCGCTGGCTGTCGTCGGGCCCCCGGTGCGGGCTGAACGAGATCCACCTCCCGCCCATGCAGCCCGGGTCGTCGATCATGCCCGGCAAGGTCAACCCGGTCATCCCGGAGCTGGTCAACCAGGTGTGTTATCAGATCATCGGATACGATGTGACCGTGTCGATGGCCGCCGAGGCGAGCGAACTCGAACTGAACATGGCCGAGCCGATCATGGCGTACGACCTGCTGCACGGGCTGCTCATCTTCCGCAACGCGTGCGTGACGCTGGCGGCGCGGTGCGTCGACGGCATCCGGGCCAACGAGGAGCGGTGCCGCCAGTACGTGACGCACAGCATCGGCCTGGTCACGGCGCTCAACCCGGTGATCGGGTACGAGCGGTCGGCGTCGATCGCCAAGGAGGCGCTGGCGACCGGCGGGAGTGTGTACGACCTGGTGCTCGCCAAGGGTTGGCTGACGAAGGCGACGCTCGACGACCTGCTCAGTCCTGCGAAGATGTGCGACCCGCGCCAGCTGCCAGTCTGAGGAGGTGCGACTTGGGACCGCAACAGTTCGTTCGATCGGCGCTGTTCGTCCTGCCCGTCATCGGCCTGTTCGCCGCGGCCCCCGCGCGCGCCGCCGAGCCGCCCGAGCCCGTGTCGGTCGAAGACGCCCTCACGCTCGCCCCGGGACTCGTCGTGACCCGTGTCGAGGTCAGCCCCCAGAGCGTCGACGCCAACCTCGTCGACGCCGCCGCGCGCCCGGCCGGCCTGCTCCCCTGGGGCCCGGTCTCCCTGCTCGACCCGATGGTCAAGCAGTTCAACAAGTCCGCCGAGAAGGTCGGGCTCAACGTCGGCTTCGCCTACACGATGATTTACCAGGCCGCCAGCAACGGCCCGGGCGAGCGCGACGGCGCGACCGGCGACGTCGACATCTTCGGCAACTGGCGACTCCTCGGCGCCAAGGACGACCCCGGCCGCGGCCTCCTTTACTTCGCGTTCGAGAACCGACACCAGATGTTCACGTCGATTCCCGCCGGCTCGCTCGGGGGCGAGATCGGCTCCCTCTGGGGCACCACCAACGGGTTCGGCGAACGCCCGCTGTGCGTCAAGGAACTCTACTGGCAGCAGCACTTCGGCGGCGACCAGGTCATCCTTCGCGTCGGCAAGATGGACGCGGAGAACCTCTACGGCTCCAACTACTGGCAGAGCGACGCGAAGTACTTCGTCAACAAGGCGTTCTCCGGCCCGCCGACCAACGGCTTCCCCGGCGCAGGCCTGGGTTTCAACGTCCAGGCCAAGGTCGGCGACCAATGGTCCCTCTCCGCCGGCGCCCAGGACGCCCAGGGCAGCCCCACCCAGGACGGGTTCGACACGTTCTTCGGCGATTTCAACCTGTTCTACGCGGCCGAGCTGCGGTACTCGCCGGTCGTCCCCGGGTGGGGCAAAGGCACGTACCGCGCGACCGCCTGGTACCGCGACGCCGGCGAGGCCGACGGCAAGGACCACGACGCCGGCTTCTCGATCAGCTGCGACCAGCGCATCGGCAAGCACTGGGTCCCCTTCTTCCGCTACGGCGTCGCCCAGGGCCACGTGAACGGCGTCGAGCAGATGCTCTCGCTCGGCGTCGGCTGGGAGGGCAAGGTCCTCACCCCGTCCGACGTCGTTGGCGTCGCCGGCTCGTGGGGCCAGCCGACCGACCACGACCTCCGCGACCAGTACGCGTTCGAGGCATTCTACCGAATGCAGGTCTCGCCCGACAACCAGCTGACCGTCGGCTACCAGTTGATTCTGAACCCGTCCAACGCCCCCGACGACGACTGCGTCGGCGTGTTCGAAATACGGTGGCGCATCTCGATCTAATGCGACGACCCGCGCTCACTCGTACTCGTACTTCACCACCCACGGGTCCTTCGTCTTTTCCTGGAACGCCTTGAGCCTGCCCGACAGCTCCCCGAGCGTCGCCCGCATCTCCGGCTTGTCCGCCAGGTTCACCGCCTCGTCCGGGTCGGCCTGCAGGTCGTACAACTCGTATTTCGGCCGGTTTACGAAGGCGTCGATCGTCCGCTTGCCGTACTTGGCGCCCGTCCCGCCCTTTAGCACGCTCTGCCAGGTGGCCGAGTCCTGCAGGTCGGTCGCGAAGGGGAACGGCAGTTGGTGCGCGACGTTGTAGATCAGCTTGTACCGGTCCGTCCGGATCACCCGCATGGGGTAGTACATGGTGATCTCGTGGAACGTGTGCGACGCGTACACCTCGCGCCACCCCTCCGGCGCCGGCCCGCCCGTCCCGAGCGTCGGCCGAAAGCTCCGCCCGTGAAACGCGTACGGCACGAGCTTGCCCGCCGCCGCGGCCGCCTTGCCCTTGCCCCGCCCGCCCGCCTCGCCGCCGCGCTCCTCCGCCTCGCCCTGCCGGAGCGGCGGGGCCAGCACTTCCTTCACGCCCGCCAGGTCCAAGATCGTCGGCGCGAAGTCCACCCACGACACCATCGCCTCGCTGGTCACGCCCGCCTTGGCCCCCGGCGCCCGCACGATCAGCGGCAGCCGCATCCCCGGGTCGTACAGCGTCGTCTTGCTCCCCGGCATCGCCGACCCGTTGTCGGCCGTGTAGATGAAGACCGTGTTCTCCCACTGGCCCGCGTCCTTGAGCAGTTTGACCAGCCGCCCGAGGCCCTGGTCCACGCGCGAGATGGCTTGGTAGTACTGGGCGATCTCCGCCCGCGCCTCGGCCGTGTCGGGCATCCACGCCGGCACGATCACCTTGGCCGGGTCGTACACGACCTCGTCCACACCCTCGTACTTCTTGTCGTTCCCGAACGCGTCAGGCCCCCCGGCCACGTCCTTGAGCTTCCCCCCGCCCCGGTGCGGGTCGCTCACGCAGAAGTAGAGGAAGAACGGCTTGGACTTGTCGGCGACGAAGTCCTTGCAGTTGTCGGCCATCCGCACGGAGTTGCGGTTGCCCCCGGCGCTGGGGAGAACCGTCTCGAACTTGAAGACCTCGTCGGGCGCGACGTGGAACTTCCCGATCCGAGCCGTGCGGTATCCGTTTTCAGTCAGAATCACCGGCAGCGATTTCACCGAAGAGTACGCCGCGAAGTGGTGGAACGAGTGCTGGTGGCCGTACTGCCCCGTCGCATGATTGTGCAGACCGGAAAGGATCACCGACCGACTCGCCGAGCAACTCGCCGTCGTGCAGAACGCATTGGCGTATAGCGTTCCCTCTTTGGCGAGCTGATCCATGTTCGACGTCTTGATAATCGGGTTCCCGTAGGCGCCCATGGCCTCCCGCCCGTGGTCGTCGGCGACCATCAGCACGACGTTGGGCTTCGCGCCGACGTGGAACCCGATCGAGCCCAGCAGTAGCGCGGTCAGAATCGTTCGCACCATCGCAACCTCCGTCTCTCGTGTGCCCCCTCAGCCGTTGGGCTCGCCCAGCGCGTCCAATCGCGTCCCCGATACCAAATCTGCCCCGTTGTGTGGATCATCTCGCCCCCACGCCGTGCGAATACTTCACACGACCACCGCCGCAACGGGTGACGACACCTCGCCGCCCCGCAACAGACCCATCCGTTCTCGGGGGGCATCCAAGCCCGATAATAACTGGTGCTTGGCCCGCCAAAATGCCGATCAAGTTGTCGTGCTGCGTCATCTCTTGCATTGACGACCCCGCGCGGTATCTCCGGCGTACGACCTTGGACCGATATCCCCCATTTTAACCGCGGAAGTTCGTGCGCGGTGATTTATACTCTCGACTTGAAGTAGCCGGTGATGTCCGACCGCGCCCCCGCAAAACTCCCGCGCCGTGCCGCGTTCGAGCCGCTCGAGCGCCGGGCGCTCCTCGCCGCCGCCCCGTGGGCCGGGCCTTCCGCGCGCGAGCAGCAGATGCTCGAATTGATCAACCGCTTCCGCCAGGACCCGGCCGACGAGCTTCCGTTCCTGATCAACTCGACCGATTCGAACGTCCAGGCCGCCCTTGCGTTCTTCCAGGTCGACCGCACCGAGCTGGCCGACCAGTGGGCCCAGCTCTCCCCCGCCGCCCCCCTCGCCTGGAACGCCGCCCTCAGCGAGTCGTCCTACCTGCACAACCTCCGGCAGATCAAGTACGACCGCCAGAGCCACAAGCTCCCGGGCGAGACCGACCTGGTCGTCCGCACCGCCTTGGCCGGGTACGACGACGCCCAGTTCGTCGGCGAGAACACGTACGCGTTCATGCACAACGTCGAGCACGCCCATGCCGGGTTCGCCGTCGATTGGGGTCCGACCCCCAACGGCATCCAGGACCCCGCCGGGCACCGCGACAACCTGATGGCCGGCGTGTACCGTGAGGTCGGACTGTCCATCACCGACACGCTCGCCGGGAAGACCGTCGGCCCGCTCCTGGTCACCCAGAACTTCGGCGTCCGCAACGACCAGACCGACCCGTTCCTGCTGGGCGTAATCTACACCGACGTCGACGGCGACGGCGCCTACTCGCCCGGCGAGGGCGCCGCCGGCGCGACGGTGATCGCGACCGGCGCGGCCGGCACCTTCACCACCACGACGATGTCCGCCGGGGGGTACCAGATGGACCTCCCGCCCGGCGTGTACGCGATGACCGTCGCCGGCGGGGGCATGCGCGGCGTCGCCCGGCTCAACTCGGTCACCGTCGGCATCGACAACGTCAAGCGCGACTTCACCGCGCCCAACTTCGTCCCGTCGTCCGACGTCACCCCGCCCGACGCCACCCTCGCCACGTCCGACCCGGCCGCCGGCGCGTCGTCCCACGTCTTCACCGTCACCTACACCGACGACACCGCCGTCGCCACCACGTCGATCTCGCACGGCGACGTCCGCGTGACCGGGCCCAACGGGTACTCGGTCGCCGCGCAGCTCCTGGTGGTCAACCAGCAGTCCGACGGCGTCGCCCGCACCGCGACCTACCGCATTACCGCGCCGGGGTGGTCGTTCGACGGGGCCGACAACGGCACGTACACGGTTTCCTCCGTTGCCGACGAGGTGACCGACACCGCCGGCAACGCGCTGCCCGCGCAGGCGCTGGGCACGTTTACCGTCAACCTGCCGACCGTCTTCCTGAGCCCCGCCGGGCTGCTCGGGGTCGCCGGCACGGCGGGCCATGACTCGATCTCGCTGGCGATCACGTCCTCGCGCACGCGGTCGTTCGTCCAGGTGAACGTGAACGGCAACGTCCAGTACTTCGCCTACCGCGGCGTCGGCCGGATCCAGGTGCAGGGGCTCGCGGGCAACGACACGATCACGCTCGACCGCCGGCTCATGGGCGCCAGCATCGACGCCGGCGCCGGCCACGACGTCGTCCACGGGACCAACGGCTCGGACTACATCATCGGGGGCGACGGCGACGACATCCTCTACGCGTACAACGGCCGAGACTTCATCACCGCCGGGCCGGGGTATGATCGCGTCTTCCGCGACGGCCGGGCGACGATCGAGGGGGTCGAAAAGCTGCTCCGCGCCGCGCCCTGAGCGGGAGGGCGAGGCTCCGCCCCAGCCGTGCGAATTCGCATACGCAACAGAGGCACAGAGACACAGAGGGGAGAAGTCAGCTGCGACGCAACGCGTTGCTGACGGTCTCGAACGTCGGGAGCGATCTTTGCTCCGTGGCTTGCATCGGCTTTAGGGGTTTCGCCCGCCCGGTCACTCGGGTGTCATTTGCGTGAGTGCAAAAGCACGAGTGGCGAGCTGAGCGTTCGAAGCCGGCGTTACTTCCGCCGCTTCCCGCGCTTCACCGCTCGCGCCTTGGGCATCTCGTCGTCGGCCCGCGCCCGCAGGTCGGTGAGGTCAACCGAACCCACCCACTCGCGCCGCTCGGCGGTGTAGTCGCCGTGCCCGTTCGAGAGTTGCCGGAGGAACCGCGCGTACCCGACGGGCCCGAGCTCGCGCAGGAGCGCGGCGTGGCCTCGCTGGCGAATCTCGTCGGCGGTCGGCGTCGTCGTCTTACTCATGTCAGGTTCTCCGAGACCCATCCCAGCGGGTTGGCGATCGTCACGCGAATGCGTCGTCTGAGTCGATTATACCGCCTCTGAAGGACGTCGTCGGTCGTCAGCATCACGTCACACGCCGCCGCCTCGGCGCAGCTGACGTGGAAGGCGTCGATTTCCGGAAGTCCCAGGCCGTGCAGTTCCTCGGCGCGTCGAGCCGTCGACGCATCCACAGATAGCGTCTCCGTCGCGGCCTGTCGCAGTTCTTCTGCCGCGGCGCGTTTGTCCGCATCAGGATTGGCGGCCAATTCACGATCGAGCACTTCGCTGGCGACGAGCGCGTGCTCGCCCCGCGCGACGGCTGCCAGGATTGCGAGCACGGCCTCTGCCTCGAGGTGATTGCGAACGATCGACTGATCGTCGAACGGCCGGTTGAGGCAGCACGCGTCGAGGTAGAGCCGCATCGTGCGGTCTATTGTACGGCGTGCGATCAAACGACAAGGCCCGCGGGATCTGATCCCGCGGGCCTTGGTTTTTCAATCTGTCACTCCGGCTCGGCGGAGAGTTACTTCCGCTTGGCCTTCGCCTTGGGCTTGGCGGCCTTGGGGGCTGGCTTGCTCGCCTTGGCGGCGGGCTTGGCCGACTTGGCGGACTTGGCCGGGGTCTGCTTGGCCTTGATGGCGGCGTGGGCGGCCGCCAGGCGGGCGATGGGGACGCGGAACGGGCTGCAGCTGACGTAGTTCAGGCCGACGTTGTGGCAGAACTCGACGGAGCGGGGGTCGCCGCCGTGTTCGCCGCAGATGCCGCACTTGAGGTCGGGCTTGACGCCGCGGCCGAGCTTGACGGCCATGTCGACGAGCTTGCCGACGCCGCCGACGTCGAGCGACTGGAACGGGTCGCGCTCGAGGATCTCCTTCTTGATGTACTCGGGCAGGAACACGCCCGCGTCGTCGCGCGAGTACCCGAACGTCATCTGCGTCAGGTCGTTGGTGCCGAAGCTGAAGAACTCTGCGGTCTGCGCGAGCTCGTCGGCCGTCACCGCGGCACGGGGGACTTCGATCATCGTCCCGTACAGGTACTCGACGCGCGTCTTGGTCTCCTTGAAGACCGCCTCGGCCGTGTCGATCGTGATCTTCTTGAGGTAGTCCAGCTCGGCCTTGGTGCCGGCGAGCGGGATCATGATCTCGGGCAGGCACTTGATGCCGGCCTTCTTGGTGGCGACGGCGGCCTCGATGATCGCCCGCACCTGCATCTCGAGGATCTCGGGGTACGTGACGGCCAGGCGGTCGCCGCGGTGCCCGAGCATCGGGTTGGACTCGTGGAGCTGCTGGACGCGCTGCTTGACGGCCTCGAGGGACAGGCCGAGCGAGTCGCCCAGGGCCTTCTGGTCCTTCTCGTTGTGGGGCAGGAACTCGTGGAGCGGGGGGTCCAGGAGGCGGATGGTGACCGGCAGGCCCTTCATGGCCTTGAAGATGCCGATGAAGTCTTCGCGCTGGTAGGGGAGGAGCTTGGCGAGGGCCTTCTTGCGGCCCTCGACGTCGGCCGCGCCGGCCAGGATCATCTCGCGCATGTTGTGGATGCGCTGGGGGTCGAAGAACATGTGCTCGGTGCGGGTCAGGCCGATGCCTTCGGCGCCGAAGTTGCGGGCGACGTCGGCGTCGTGGGGGGTGTCGGCGTTGGTGCGGACCTTGAGGGTGCGGAACTCGTCGGCCCACTTCATGATCTGGGCGAACGCGCCGGTGAGGGCGGCGTCGACGGTCGGGACCTGGCCCTCGTAGACCTCGCCGGCCGGGCTCTTGCCGCCGTCGAGGCTGATCCAGTCGTTGGGGCCGTAGGTCTTGCCGGCGATCTTGAGGGTCTTGTTGGCGGCGTCGATGTGGACCATGCCGGCGCCGGCGACGCAGGGGGTGCCCATGCCGCGGGCGACGACGGCGGCGTGGGACGTCATGCCGCCGGTGGAGGTGAGGATGCCCTCGGCGACGTGCATGCCGCCGATGTCGGCCGGCTCGGTCTCGCGGCGGACGAGGATGATCTTCTCGCCCTGGGCGACGCGCTGCTCGGCCTCCTCGGCGGTGAACGCGATCTTACCGACGGCGGCGCCCGGGGAGGCGGGCAGGCCGGTCGCGATCACGGTCTTGTCGGCCTTGGGGTCGAAGGTCGGGTGGAGGAGCTGGTCGAGGCTGGAGGGCTCGACGCGGAGGATGCCCTCCTCCTTGGTGATCAGCTTCTCCTTGGCCATCTCGACGGCGATCCGCACGGCGGCCTGCGCGGTGCGCTTGCCGTTGCGGGTCTGGAGCATGTACAGCTTGCCCTTCTCGATGGTGAACTCGAAGTCCTGGACGTCGCGGTAGCGGGTCTCGAGGAGCTTCTTGACGTTCAGCAGTTCCTTCCAGCTCTTGACCGACCACTTGGCCATCTCGGTCTTGCAGTCGAGCGGGGTGCGGATGCCGGCGACGACGTCCTCGCCCTGGGCGTTGACGAGGAACTCGCCGTAGAAGACGTTCTCGCCGGTGGACGGGTCGCGGGTGAAGGCGACGCCGGTGGCCGAGTCGTCGCCCATGTTGCCGAAGACCATGGCCTGGACGTTGACGGCGGTGCCGCGGACGCCGCGGATGTCGTTGATCTCGCGGTACTTGATGGCGCGGTCGCCCATCCAGGACTTGAAGACGGCCTCGATGGCGGCCTCGAGCTGCTGGAGCCCGTCGGCGGGGAAGTCGGAGCCGACGTGGTCCTTGTAGACCTTCTTGTATCGGGCGACGACCTCCTTGAGGCCGTCGGTGTCGAGGTCGGTGTCGAGCTCGACTCCCTTGGCCTGCTTGACGGCGGACAGTTCGTGCTCGAAGTGGTGGTGGTCGACGCCCATGACGGTGTCGCCGAACATGTTGATCAGGCGGCGATAGGAGTCGTAGGCGAAGCGCTCGTTACCGGAGAGCTTGGCGAGGCCGTCGACGGCGGCGTCGTTCAGGCCGATGTTAAGCACCGTGTCCATCATGCCGGGCATGGAGAACTTGGCGCCGGAGCGGGCGGCGAGGAGGAGGGGGTTTTTCGCGTCGCCGAACTTCTTGCCGGTGGCCTTTTCGACCTTGGCGATGTTGGCGCGGACCTCGGCCATCAGGCCGGCGGGGAGGCGCTGGCCGGCGTCGTTGTAGTCGCCGCAGGTGTCGGTGGTGATGGTGAAGCCGGCGGGGACGGGGAGGCCGGCGGTGGTCATGTCGGCGAGGTTGGCGCCCTTACCGCCGAGCAGGTCCTTCATGTCGGCCTTGCCCTCGGTCTGGTTGCCGGGGCCGAAGAAGTAGACGCGCTTGACGGCCTTGCCCTTGGCGGCCGGGGCCGCCGGCTTGACCTGCTTGCTCTGCTTGAACATGTGCTTGAGTCTCCTGTTAACTCTGAAGTGTTCTGCTCGGGATTGCTAAAGTTGCAATGCGATATTGGTTGGGCGGTGGATACTGCCACCGCCGGGTCGGACGCCGCGTGCGTCGCGCTCGGGTTCGTGTGCGTCGTGCCCTTGTGGGAAAGACCGCCGTTCCGGGTGAATCGTCCGGGCGCGTGAGTGCCGTTGTCGTCCCCCCGTTCGCACGCGCCCCGCGCGGCCGGCGGGGGCACGTTTTGCCCGTCTTCGGCCCGCGAATGAGGGCGGCAGTATAGGAATGCCCCAAAACCCTGTCAAACCGGTGGTTTCGCGGACGGGCCGGGCGGTCGGGGAGCGCGTCGGCGCGCGGTCGATTGTGATTGGCTCGGTGCGGCGGTCGATATAGTCTTGACGTTCGCACCCGACGCGCTCCCCTGCGGGCGGCGCTGTCGCTTGCCTTACGGGTCGCGGCTAACAATTCGACTCTGCGGAAAACTTCATGAAAACCCTCCTGATTCTCGTCCTCCTGCTCGCCCTCGGCGGCGGCGCCTATCTCTCCAAGCCGTCCGAGGCCTCGTTCAAGGAGATGATCCGCAAGAAGATGGAGGGGGAGAAGGACGACCTGGTCGGGTACGTCATGCATTTCGGCAAGGGCAAGGCCGACCGGTTTCTGGAAGGGTGTACGTTCAAGGACCGGGTGCTGTGGCTGACGGTGGAGCACAATGGGAAGAAGATTTACTGGGGGGCATTTAACTCGTGGTTCAGCTCGGACCTGACGATCGAAAAGGCGACGAATTAACGCTCTCGGGGTGTCGCCGGCCCCGTGAAATGCCTTAAATTAGCTGTTAAAAGATCTTACGATCGACCAATGATCGGGCAAGACCGGCAAAACCGGGCCTTTTCGGTACCGAACCGGTACTTTTCGGTACCTTTCGGTACCCGCCGCGCAACTGGTGGGTGCCGAAAGCACGATCACCCGCGAGGGCTCTTCCCCTGTTCGACCGTTTGGCATGAAGGATCCCCGGCACACGTTAGCTGTTTGTTTGGGCGTTGTCAAGGTCGCGTTGTAGAGCGGCGTGAACGTACCAGGGCATCCAGAGGGCGCAGCGGGCGGTGACGACGGTAATGGTGCCGAGGACGATGCCGGGGAGGCCGAGGTTGAGGTAGCGGACGAAGCAGTAGGAGAGGACGACGTTGGCGACGCCCGCGATCAGCACCGACGCGGTGAAGGCCTTGGCGTGGCCGGTGGCGAGGAGGATGGAGCGGCCGACCGCCGAGGAGCCGCCGGCGACGGTGTGGATGAGGACGAGGGGAAGGATGGCCTGTGTGGCGGGCATGGGGTCGCCCAACCAGAGTTTGAACAGCAGGGGGGCTGCGAACCAGACGACGATGCCCGCGACGGCGAGCAGGCCGGCGCTGGCGAGCGTGCCGCGGAGGTAGTAGCGCCAGACGGTGGCTCGGCCGGCGGGGCCCTGCGCGTGGGCGAGGGCGGCGCGGGGGAGGAGGACGCTGGCGAGGCCGGCGACGAGGATGAGGAGGGCGGCGTCGATTTGGACGGCGGGGGCGTAGGCGGCGAGGTCGCGCCAGCCGAGGAGGGCGTCGATCAGGATGTAGTCGACGGGGGCGTAGAGGAAGTCGGCGAGCTGGGCGAGGGTGATCAGCAGGCCGTAGGAGAGGAGGGAGCCGATGGTGGGCGCGTCGAGCAGGTCGCGGCGGCGCGGCGCGGTCGGGTCGGTTGTGTGGCGTACGACGAAGCGATGGCGGAGCGAGTAAAGGACGACGGCGGCAGCGAGGTAGGTATAGACGGCGGGCTGGATGCCGCCCGTGCCCCGGTCGAGCGAGCTGGCGACGAACAGCGCGAGCCAGGCGGCCTCGGCGAGCGTGAGCAGGGCATTGTCGAGCGCGATCCGACCGCGGAACTGAAGGACTGCGCCGTTCGGATCGCTGGCGAGACGCAACACGGTGGCGACGCCCATCGCCATCACGAGCGGGGCCGACTGGACGTCGCGCGGGGCGAGGCGATGAATGTCGTCGTAGAAGATCCCGTAAATGACGGAAATGAGCACGCCGACGATCGCGGCGGCGACTGCGATGGCGGTGCCGTTGGCGTGGACGCGGGCGAGGGCGTCGTCGGTGATTGGGCGGGGGGTTTGGTATTCGAGGACGGGTGGGGGGCGATCGCGCTGCGGGTCATCGGGGGCGTCAGCAGGTCGTTGACCTGCAGCTAACTGAGGTTGCGCGGGGTGCCCCCGCGGCTCGGGCGGAGCCTCACCCTCCCGATTCGTGGCGGTCGCGAGGAGGCGGATCATGGCGGGCGCGAGTCCGAGGGAGGTGTAGTTGAGGATGCCGATGGTGGCGCGGAGGAGGGCGAAGAGGGCGAAGTCGGCGGGGTTGTGGCGGTAGAGGAGGGCGGAGACGGTGGCCCAGGCGAGGATTTTCGAACCGGAAGCGGCGTAGGCCCAGAGGAGGTCGCGCTTGAGGGAGGAGGGCGCGGCGTCGAGTGGAGTCGCGGGGGGCATGCGGGAGGCGAATATACGCGTGGCGGGTTCGGATGCGCGCGATGGACGCACTTCGGCGTTCGCCCCTCACCTCGCCCTCTCCCCGCCGCGAATTCGCGGTGGCGCGGGCGGCGGGCGTTGGCGCGGCTGGGAGAGGGGAGCGCGGCGCGGTGATCGGGCGCGGCTGCGCGTCGTGTGCACACGTCAATCGTGCGGGCGAGTTACTGCGGCGTCGGCGTGCCCGTCGGGGCGGGAGCAGGGGCCGGGGTGGCGGGCGTGGTCGCGGCCGGCGGGTTGTTGATCGCCGGGCCGGGCTTGGGCGTGTTGTACTTCTGATACAGCCACCAGCCGCCACCGACGACGAGCAGGACGATGCCCAGGATCTGCCAGAAGTTGAGCTTCATATCGCGGTTCCCGTAGGGGCCGGGTGGGGGTGTGGGGCGAGGGTTGTGTGAGGCAATGTCCCACAGTCGGGCGATGGTCGCAAGCGCGATTGTCGGGGGCGGTGCGCGGCGTGCGACCCGTTCGATGCGCGAGTCTTGGTCGCGCCGGAGCCGGAGCCTCAGGCGACGGCCCGGATGTCTTGCGACACCGCGCGGGAACTGATCGCGACGGCGGGCAGCGTCGCGCGGGCGCACGCGATCGCGTGGCGGATCGTCAACGTGGCGATCGCGGCGAGCAGGAGCACGGTCCCGTTGACGTGCGTGACGCGCGC
>DATHXE010000490.1:0-6666 GCA_035459845.1 Tepidisphaeraceae bacterium
GCGCCGTGGGCGGATCACGTGCTCGGGGAATCGACGGCGATTAACGGGGTGTGCCTCACGGTGGCACAGATGTTCGACGCGGAAGGCACCCCGGCGCTGGCGTACGATGTGATCCGCGAGACGCTGGAGAAGACGAACCTCGGCGGGCTTCGCGGGGGCGACGTCGTTCACATCGAGCGGTCGCTGCGCGTGGGCGATCCGGTGGACGGGCACGTCGTGCAGGGCCACGTGGACGGCGTGGGCAAACTGGTGAAGCAGACGGCGACCGCGGAAGAGTGGCGTCTGCGCGTGGCCCCGCCCGCGGCACTGGCGAAATATCTCGTGCCCAAGGGTTCGGTGGCGATCGACGGCGTGTCGCTGACCCTGGCGGAGGTTACGTCCGAGTGGTTCGAGGTCGCCCTGATCCCCACGACGCTCGGATTGACGAACCTCGGCAAGCACGACGTCGGGTACGGGTTCAATCTGGAATGTGACTCGACCGCAAAAACGATCGTGACGTACCTTGAAAGAATGAACATCGCGGGGAATCATTTGAGGTGACCCCGGCGAGCCCGCTTCAGCGGGCGGGTCGCGCAGCGAGTAACGACTGACGTCATGGACTACCGACCCACCATCGCGATCACCATGGGCGATCCGGCCGGCATCGGCCCGGAGGTGATCGTCAAGGCGCTGGCGGACCCCGTGCTCCGGCACCGGGCGCGGTTCGTCGTCTACGGAATGAACGAGCTCCTGTCCTACGCCGCCGACCTGGCGGAGCTCGACGTCTTCTGGTGGCGCGACCAGTACCACGGCCGGCCCAAGGCGTACGGCTACGACGTGACCGTCGTCGATTACGACCAGTATTCGATCCTCGGGTCGGCCATCCGCTCGCCCAGCAAGATCGGTGGCGAAGCCTCGATGCGGTTCTGTCTCGACGCGATCGATGCAGCACAAAAGGGCATCGTCGATGCAGTGGTGACGGCCCCGATCGCCAAGGAGTCTTGGAAGCTCGCCGGTTACCACTTCCCCGGGCACACCGAGCTATTCGCCCAGCGGACCGGGGCCCGGCGGTACAACATGATGTTCACCGGCGGCCCACTGCGGGTCGTGCTGGCGACGGTTCACATCCCTCTGAACGGCCTGTGGGGCCGACTCAACATCGGCGCCGTCTTCCAGCCGATCGAGCTGATCCACGAGACCCTGCGCGACTGGTTCGACATCGAAAAGCCGCGCATCGCCGTCTGCGGCCTGAACCCTCACGCGTCGGAGAACGGCCAGTTCGGCGACGAGGAAGAGCGGATCATCTCGCCGGCGATCCGCATGGCGCGGGAACAAGGGATCGACGTGACGGGCCCCTATCCGCCGGACACGATCTTTCTGAAGGCGAAGCACGGGACGTACGACGCGGTCGTGGCGATGTACCACGACCAGGGGCTGATCCCGGTGAAGCTGCTCGCGTTCGACCAGGCGGTGAACTGCACGATCGGCCTGCCGATCATCCGTACGTCGCCCGACCACGGGACGGCCTTCGACATTGTCGGCCGGAACAAGGCCAACCCGGGATCGATGCGGAGCGCGATCTCGCTGGCGGTCGACCTGGCGGTGAAGCGGCACGCGCGGAAAGAGGCGGAGCGGAAGCGGGCGTCGGACCCGGCACCGTAAGCCCTCCACGCCCACTCCTATGGAGTCGGATTCCCGCGAAGCGGGATCCTCATCACTCGACGAACGGCCGTTCGATTTCGATCGTGACGCGCGGCCCGTCCCGAACCTCGGCCGTCTGCGGGGCCAGGTCGTGCACGTAGAGGTGATACACGTCTTCGATCGGGACGAGCGCCAGCTGAGGCGACAAACCCGGAACCGGTGATCCGGCGTGTGGGGCACCGTCCTGCGCTGCGCGTAGAGAAGCTCGCGCGTTGACCCCTGCCATTCCGGCACGGCACTTCTTAGCGGCCCCTTCGCGTAACTCACACCAATCCCGAGCGCCACCCCCCTACCGTCCGGCCCGCCGGTCGACACCGACCGACGCGCACGTGCGGAGACGCGCGCGCGAACCGTCCACCTTTGATACGGAGCCCCGCCGATGACCCGCCTCGCCCTCGCCGTGATCGCGACCGCCCTGCTGTCGGGCTGCTACGCCGATTTCAACCCGACGTCGTCCGCCGACAAGAAGCCGGTCGACGCCAAGCCCGCCGGTTCGACCGCCGGCTACCGCGAGGTGATCGCCAGGGGCAACATTTACGTCGTGACGTCGAAGGCGAACGCCGACGCCGCGATCGCCGGTGCGCTCGCCGATGTCGTCCCCGGCCCGACTGACGAGCTGGGCCGCAAGGTGTTCTTCGAGAAGGCCAACGCCCCGGCGCTGGCGGCGGAGTACGCGAAGCTGCACAAGTAAATGCGTTGTCTCTTGTAACCGCCGCGCTTGCGGGGCGCATCGGACAGTGCAGCTCTTTCGCGCACCGCAAGTCATCACGACGCCCTTTGCTCGCAGACGTCAGATTTGACGGCTCGGAACCGTCTCATCGCGTGTAGTCTCGCGCCCTTGAAAACCCCGCGGGCGGCACTTACTATGACCTGCGTCCACTGGTCAGGTAGCTCAGCTGGTAGAGCACTAGACTGAAAATCTGGGTGTCGCCGGTTCGATCCCGGCCCTGACCACTTTCCCCCAAACCCCGGCCCAGTGCCGGGGTTTTGCGTTGGCTCATCAGGCGTGTTCTGGGTTGCTAACGCCGCGTCTCCGCGCGTGTCTAAATTCATGTGGGACAAACCACCACATCCGGCCCGTAACGCCGGTTAAAATAGACATTTAGGCGACAACATGAAATCATTCCTGATTGCTTCACTGCTCGGCTTGGGGTTCCTCGCGAGTGGCGGGACCGCGTCGGCGGACGACCACCGCCATAACGATCGTTACCGTTACGGCGACCGCTACACGTCGTACCGGGACTACGGTCACCGCGATTACGACCAGCACCGCCACCACGACCACGGCCGCGGGCATTACGACTACCACCCCGGTTACTGGCAGCGGCACGGCTGGCACTACGACTACGTCCCGGGCCACTACGACTACCACCGTGGGAGCCACCAATCCCATCGGTACTACCGGTAAGCCGGACCGAGCAGTTCCAAATGCTGTGACGCGGGACGCACTTCATCGTGCGTCCCGTTTTCGTTTTCGAGCGGGCCCCATCCGGCCGCCGAGGCACCGGCGGCACCGATGTTGCGTGAGGATCGCAAGGGGGTCCTCTCACTCGCACCATCGGAGTCGTCCATGTCCATCAAACTAAAACCCCTGAGCGAACAGGTCATCGTGATTACCGGCGCGTCGAGCGGGATCGGGCTGACGACGGCCGAGGCCGCCGCCAAGGCCGGGGCTAAGCTCGTGCTCGCCGCCCGCAGCAAGCAGGCGCTGGACGAGATCGCCCGGCGCCTGGGCGAGAACGCGATCGCGGTCGAGTGCGACGTCGCGGACCGCGGGCAGGTGCAGGCCGTCGCCGACGCGGCGGTCGCGCGGTTCGGGCGGATCGACACGTGGGTGAACGACGCCGGCGTGGCGATCTTCGGACGGTTAGACGAGGTCAGCGACGCGGACAGCCGGCGGATGTTCGAGACGAACTTCTGGGGCGTGGTGAACGGGTCGCTCGTCGCGCTGCCGCACCTCAGGCGCGACGGCGGCGCGCTGATCAACGTCGGCAGCGAAGTGTCGGAGGCGGTGGTGCCGATGCTCGGCATGTACGCGGCCACCAAGCACGCGGTCAAAGGGTTCACCGACGCCCTGCGGATCGAGATCGAGCGGGTCGACAAGGCGCCGGTCTCGATCACGCTGATCCAGCCGACGGCCGTCGACACGCCGTTCGACGAGCACGGGCGGAACTACATGGCCAACGAGCCGGACCTGCCGACGCCGATGATCGACCCGCAGCAGGTGGCCGACGCGATCCTCAAGTGCGCGGTCAAGCCGACGCGCGACGTCCGGGTCGGGATGATGTCGAAGGTGAACACGTTCATGGCCAAATACGTGCCCGGAATGGCCGACCGGATGGCCGCCAAGCAGGTGGAGAACCTCAAGCGCGACGAGCCGCCGCGGCGCGACAGCGAAGGCGCACTGCACGCGGCGAGCGAGGCCAAGACGACGGCCGGCCACACGCACGGCGACCATGCGAAGTGAGCCTCGCGCGCGACGCCCCCACGAACACCGACGTCGTACTTAGCGGTCGCACCGAAGGTGCACGTTCGCTCTCGCCCGCGCGGCGTATGCATTCGGTGCGACCGAACCTCTTTACAGGCAGGCCACCGCATGAAAACCCCCAAGGTCTACGGCGCCGACTGGTGCGAGGACACCGCGGCCACGCGCAACCACCTCGACAGCCTGGGCGTGCAGTACCAGTACGTCGACGTCGAGCAGGACGCCGCCGCGTGCGAATGGATCAAGGCCCGGAACGGCGGCAAGCGGCAGACGCCCACCGTCGACCTGGACGGGCAGATCTTGATCGAGCCCGACGAGCGGGAACTCGAGGAAGCGCTGCGCGGCAAGGGGCTGATGGGATGACCCGTATTGGGCGCACGTCCCGATCGGCTACTTCTCCGGGGGCGGCGGCGTCAGCCGGATCCGGATCGGCGGGCGCTTGCGGCCCGTCGCGCTCTTGTTGAGTTCGGCGAGCGTCTGCACCTTCCCCGCGCCCTTGATGACGTCCGACACGCGCTTCGACGGGATGGCGAAGTTCAGGTTCGCCTCGCCCATGCCGCTGGACGTGACGCCGACGATGACGTTGTCGGTCCCGAGCAGCGCGCCGCCACTGGACCCGTGGGTGATCGGGACGTTGATCTGGATCTTTTCGACCTCGCCGAGCTTGTCGCGGCGGATCGCGCTGATCTCACCGCGGCTGAGCGTCGAATCGAGCCCGCGCGGGTTTCCGATCGCGAAGACGGCGGTACCGACCACGGGCGGGTCGCCCTCCCAGACCTTCAGGGGCGTGACGCCGGTCGCGCTGGTCTTGAGCAGGGCCAGGTCGTTGAGCGCGTCGGAGCCGACCATGCCGAGGACCTGGTACTTGGTGCCGCCGGGCATGATGATTTCGGCCGAGTCGCACTCGGCGATCACGTGAAAGTTCGTGACCATCAATCCGTCGGAACTGACGAAGAAGCCGGTGCCCAAGCCCAGCTTTTCGCCCTTGAGCGAGACTTCGACCCGGCCGATGGACGGGGCGGCCTTCTCATAAATGTCTTCCGGCGACAGCGGGCTGGCGACCTTGGGCTTGGGCTCGAGTTTCTTCGGCGACGTCGCCGCGGCCGCGTCGGTCGTGTTTTTCCAGTCGTCCTCGGACGCCTTGGGCCCGACGAGCGGGATCACGCCGGCATCGGGGTCGGTCTTGCCACCGGCCGAACCGCCACCGCCGCCGCCGCCCTTTGCGACGGTCGGATTCGGGTCGGCGGGGCGGAAGATGAAGTAACCCCCGACGCCCAGCCCGATCACCACGATGGCGACGACCGGATAGACCCAGGCCGGGGTCGGCTTCCGCTTGGGCGGGCCCTTGCGGGTCCTGGGCTTGGCAGCGGGCGCGGCCGAGGCATCGTGCCCGGTGGGCGCCGCAGACGCCGCCGCGGCGAGCGCGAGCGGGTCGGCGTCGGAATAGCCCGCGGGCGGCTGCTCGTACGCCGGTTGCTGCGGGACGTAGGCCTGCGGTTGGGCGTACGCCGGGTGCTGCTGTTGGGGTGCGTGGTATCCCGGCTGCGGGGCGTAGCCGGGGTGGGGCGCGTACGGCTGCTGCGGGGCATAGCCCTGCGGGGCCGGGGCGTAGCCTGGGTGCAGGGCGCCGGGGATGGCCGCGGGCCGACCGTAAATCGGCTGCGGCAGGCGCGACGGGGCCGGCGCCGCGGCCGGCGGGGGCGCTGATTCGACCGCGCCAGACTCATCCCTCACCAGTACCGGCTGCTGGCACTTGGGGCACTTGATGGAGCGGCCGAGCTGGCTCTCCTTCGCCCCGAGCTTCTTCCCACAATGTTCGCAATGGAAAACGACCATCGGCGCGACTCCCGCCCGTTCGGAGGTGAACGTTCCCGCACGCGTACGACCGTGCGCCCCGAATGATAGTCGACAAAGGGGCTTTCACAATGGGAAACTGCCCCGGCCCACAGCTCTTCCGTGGCACGTCCGCAGGCCGATCGCGATTACGTCGCTTGTCGCGCGTGGACCGCGTCGATATACATCGCGGTAGTCGTGGTCGGGATTACATTTGACGGGGCCGGAAGGAATTCACACGTCATGGAACTGTCGGAACTCAAGACGAAGCTGGACGCCGCGGGTCAATCGGATCTGGCCCGCCACCTCGGGACGCGCGACGCCGCCGGTCAGGCGAAGTTGGCCGCCCAGTTGTCGGCCCTGAACCTGGACGCCTTGCCCGCGCTGCTGCGCGACTACGTGCGCAGCAAGCCGCAGTTCCCGCTGCCCAGGGACATCCAGCCGGTGCAGGCGTACCCGTACCGCGCGGCCACTCCCGAGCAGGAGGCGCTGTACGCCAGGGCCAAGGCGCGCGGGCACGAGCTGCTCAAGCAGGGGAAGGTCGGCGCGTTCCTCGTCGCCGGCGGGCAGGGCACGCGCCTGGGGTACGACGGCCCGAAGGGCGAGTACCCGGTCACGCCGATCAAGAACAAGCCGCTGTTCCGGGTGTTCGCCGAGCAGTTGCTGGC
>DATHXE010000491.1:0-8166 GCA_035459845.1 Tepidisphaeraceae bacterium
GGAGGTCTACTTCGGGGTGACGGTGGTCGACCCGGCCGGGGTGATCGGCGACCCGCCGCGAGTCGTTCGCCAGGGGCGGGAGGCGCACACGATGGTCTGGGGCACCGGGCGCACGCCGAGCGGGTTCGGGATCGTCACCAAAGAGGTCTGGGCGGGCGCGCCGGACCCGCGCGACGCGTCGCAGTTCCTGATGCGGGCCGAGGTCGGGGGCGTCCCGTTGACGGTGGTGGGCCGGCTCGCGGACGACGACACCGTCTCGTTCTCGGTCCGGGAGGGTGCGCCCGCGGGGACCCGCTAGTTTCCGGGGCGGTGGGGGCGCGCCGGGTCTGACCGGCCGTTCGTCGCCCCGCGGGTGCGACTGACAACGGTTGAAGTTGGCGACTCGAAATCGGGGAACGCCTCTGGACGCGCCCCGCAAGCGGGGCGGCTACAAGGGGCGGTCTGACGGTGTCGACGACCCGAAATGGCCTGGCGCGCCTCAAGATTCGTCGGTCGAAAACTCGATGAATGGGGGTGAGGGCCGTGGGTGAGGTTGCGCCCGCGGTGCGCCCGGCGAAGGCCGGGGTTCCCGTGAAGTTTCGGGGGCCGGACGTCCGATAATTAGAGTTGACGCACTATGCCCAAGGAAACCCGGAAGAAGTCGTCGGAAGCCCGGTCCAAGGGCGAAAGTCGCGCCGCCGCCGCGGAGGGGGCGACGCCCGCCGAGAACGCCCGCGCGTTTTTGAAGTTCGTCGCGGTGCTGGGGTTCGTCGGGCTGTTCGCCTGGGGATACCTGCGGATGCGGGACCACGTCGCCAAGGACGTGGCGTTTCGCAAGGACGCGCCGCGCGTCGTGCTGAAGAACCGCCCTGCGTGGATGAGCGACGGGGTGGCCGCCAAGATCGTCGCGGTCGCCCAGCCGGACGTCGCCCACTCGGCGTTCGACCACGGTCTGCTCGTGAACATCGCGTCGCTGCTGCGGAATCACCGGGACACGGCCCCGTGGGTGCGGCAGGTGAACGCGGTCCGCCGGGCCTACGACAAGGCCCCGGGCGACACAATCGAGGTCGATTGCGAGTTTCGGGCGCCGTCGGCGCTCGTGCGGTTCGGCGATTACTACTGGCTCGTGGACGGCGACGGCACGCTGCTGCCGGAGCAGTACGCCCCGGGTGAGGTGCGGCGGGTGATGTACGACGACGCGGCGCGACTGAACCTGCGGGTGATCGAGGGGGTGGCGGCGGCGCCGCCCGAGGCGGGGCAGCGGTGGCGCGGGGACGACCTGCTGGCCGGGATCGAGATGGTCAAGCTGCTGAACGGCCGGGCGAGCGCGGACGAGGTGGAGCGGGTGAACGTCGCCAACTTCATGGGACGGGTCGACCGGCGCGAGGCGCAGGTCGTGCTGGTGACGCGGTACAACACGCAGGTGCGGTGGGGCCGACCGGTGGGGGCGAAGGACTTCTTCGTCGAGGTTTCGCCGGCGCAGAAGCTGAAGTACATGGAAGAGCTGGTCGCCAAGTTCGGGCGGGTGGACGCCAAGCTGCCGGCGGTCGATCTGCGGTTCGACGTGGTGACGTTCCCGTCGAACACGGCGACGGTGGATACGGGGGGGGAGTAGGAGATGGGGAGGTGAGGGGGTGGGGTGATGGGGGGATGGGAAGTTCGAGTTGCTCGACGGGGCGATTTGAGTGCGAGCGCGTCAGCAACGCGTTGCGTTGCAGCTACTGAGCGCTGGGTAAAGAAAACGCGTGCGCCCAAGCCGCGCAACCCACGGAGCAAGCTCCGTGGGCTTTCGGCGCGCTATCTTTACCTCGCGGTCAGTAACTGTTCGGTCGCGCGGTCGCTACACTTTGCCGCATGACCGCGGCGCCCGACGTTGCGATTTCGACGCCCACTTCCGATGCGCTGCCCGCGCGCGAGCCTACGCCCTTTTGGCCCGTGCTGATCTGGGTCGGGCTCCAATTCGGCTTACTCGCGCTGGCGGCATTTCGCGTGCCGCTGTCGGCGCGGTGGCCGGTGCCGGCGGAGCAACTGGCGATGCACGAGATGGCGATCGGGCAGGCGATCGGCGGGGCACTGCTGTTGCCGATCCTGTTCCGCACGCTCACGTCGAGCGCGATGGCGATCGCGCTGGCGCCGCTGTTCCTGCTGCTGGCCGCGGCGATGGGCGCGTATGCGGACACGGAGCGGCTGATCTGGTGCGCGGGCTACGTGGGGCTTTGGCTGGGCGCTTGCGCGTTGTGGGCCGGGGCGGCGGCGGCGGCGGCGGCGCAGCGCGCGACGTTGTACGTCATGGCGGCCGTCCTGCTGCTGTCGGCGGGCGGGGCGATGCTCGCCTACCTGCGGCGCGAGTTCGGCGTGCCGACGCAAGCCTTCGACTGGAACCAGGTCGCGCCGCTGGGCCCGGCGAGCGGCGCGGTGGTCATTCTGGAGGCCGGTCCGGCATCTGGGATGATCTGGGTGGAACTGGGGCTGATCGTGTTTTCGGGCCTGATCGCGCTGCCGATCGGCCGGCTCCTCGCCCGGAGGCGGCGATCGACGGCTCAAACCTGATTCGGATCCCCACTGACTCCCACCGTGGGTTATCGGACCTGAAAACGGGGCAGCAGAACTGCTCGCGCCAGGTCGCGCCAAGTTATCCACAGGCTATGAACCGCCGTCAGCCAACCCGCCCCATTCTAAAGCTCATTTTGCGTCAAAACGGGGCACTATCGGCAGCGCGTGCGGCCACACAGGAGGAAAAATATCCACCTGAGCAATTCCGCCTTGCCCCGCGTTTGAATGGTGGTAAAAGATCCCTGTCTCGCCCAGACAGTGGTTGCCGATGGAGCCCGATCCCAAACCGACCTATCGGCCGCTCTTCCTGATCGGGGAAAACGACATCACGCTGGACGATAAGTCACGTCTTCTGGTGCCCGCAGAATTTCGCAAGGAAATCGGCGAGGCGAGAGACAATGAGAAGGTCCTGATTTGTCGCATCGGCACCAATCGCAATGCATGGCTGTACCCGGAGAACTACTACCGCGAGTTGATCGCCCAGCGGCGGTCGACCCTGACGCCAGGTGAGGACGAAGAGGCGTTCAACGAAGCATATTACGGCATGGTCTTTCGCCTGCAATGGGACGGTCAGGGTCGCGTGCTTTTGCCTGAGAAACTGATCAAGCGGACCGGTTTGAAAAAGGAACTGACGATCGTGGGCTCGGGCGATCACCTGGTGATCTGGAACCGCGACGAGTGGGAACGCCGGGCGCAGATGCGGGCCGACACGATGGGCCAAGTGACGGAGAAGGCGAAACAGGCTGAGACGACGACGCCGGCATCGGCGTAACGAAACAACGCTCTGCGGGGGCAGGGCACGACGAACATTGCCGCCCCGGCGACCGGCCGACCGCACATCTCAGGTCGCCCGGCGGCGAGACGATCGGGAGAAGGATCCTTCCGGTCGCAGACGAGTCAGGTTGTGGGACGCGTTCCGTCAGGGAAGGATGGACACCCCGCAAAGTTGAGGATGGGTTTGACACCGGCCACGCGCCGCCGACCGCTCGGCGAGACGCGCGCGTGTGCCCCGGGCACGTTCCGCGCGCCCCGGACCGGATGGACCGTTTCGTCGGCCGGCAAGGAAGCCGCAGCCGCGCGATGACGGTCCGGGTTTAGCGCGAAACGCGACTCGGACGAGACCCGACGCGCCGTTGAACGGCGTCGCGTGTCGTCCGGGCGCGGTGGACGTTCCCGGGGCGCACCGCTCGCTTCGCCGCGCACCCGCGGAGGATCCGCGGACCGGCGGCATTGGCCGGCGTGGCGTTGACCCATCTTTCGACGCCCGAACTGGCCCGGCCCGCGGCAGGAGGCTGCGGGGCGGACCGACAAGACGTACCTGACCGCGCCCCCGCAACGAGGCGCGAATCAGAATGCACGGCGGCACGGGTCATCTCACGGATGGGGCCTCGTCGCGCCTGGGATCGGATGAGGGGAACGGATGCCCGGCCCGTTGCCCGTCGTGCTACAGTCTGTAGGAGCCCGCCGAGTTTGGACGACTCGGCGGGTTCTTTTTTGCGCGAGGTCTAACCGTTCAATGGCCCGTCGGATCGCGACCGGGACAATCCGAACATTATGCTAACCATTCTAGAAGTGGGTGGGAATGGTTGCAATGAGAATGTTCGGAAGGAAGTTCTAAGGTTTTAGAACTGACTCGATGATCCGCGATCCGAAGGGCAGCCCCAGACGAGTCCGCAGGGGAGCGCGTGCCGCGCCGACGCGCTCGCCTTCGGGCGGCGCTGCGCTTGCCCTTGCGGGCCCGCGGCTAAGCGGGGGGTCTTATGGTATTGCG
Source organism: Tepidisphaeraceae bacterium (assembly GCA_035459845.1). GTDB lineage: Bacteria > Planctomycetota > Phycisphaerae > Tepidisphaerales > Tepidisphaeraceae > DASPKW01. The sequence goes on from DATHXE010000491.1 coordinate 4,304, forward strand.
TTAGTAGATGTCGGGTTCGGGGGTGGGTTTGCCGTTGGTGGCGTGCAGGAACTTGAAGTCACAGCCTTCGTGGGCCTGGGTGCACTCGGCGCAGAAGAGCTTGCCGTAGCCGCGGTCGAAGCGGGGTTCGGGGGGTTTCCATTGTTTCCGGCGCTCGGCGAGGTCGGCGTCGGAGACGCGGAGGTGGATCTTGCGCGCGGGGACGTCGAGGTCGATCAAATCGCCGTCGCGCACCAGGGCGAAGGGGCCGCCGGCGGCGGACTCGGGGGAGACGTGCAGGACGCAGGTGCCGTAGGACGTGCCGGACATGCGGGCGTCGGAGATGCGGACCATGTCGCGGACGCCCTGCTTGAGGAGCTTCTTGGGGATCGGGAGCATGCCCCACTCGGGGATGCCGGGGGCGCCGACGGGCCCGGCGGATTGGAGGACGATCACGGTGTCGGCCGTCACCGGCAATGCCTCGTCGTCGATGCGCTTCTTGAGGTCGGCGTAGTCCTTGAAGACGAGCGCGGGGCCGGTGTGCTCGAGCAGGCGCGGCTCGGCGGCGGTGGGCTTGATGACGCAGCCATCCGGTGCGAGGTTGCCGCGGAGAACGAAGGTGGCGCCGGCCTGGGCGAGGGGCTGGTCGGGCCAGAGGATGACGTCGTCGGGGGTGTCTGTGGATTGCGGATTGCGGATTGCGAATTGCGGATTGGGTGGGGTCGTCGCATCGGGCGGATTCGCCGGTGTCCGGCCTTCGACTCGCGCGCCGCGCTCGGCGATTCGAGAGGTGGCGTCGGGGCAGATGGCGTCGATGTTTTCGCCGAGCGTTTTGCCGGTGACGGTCAGGCAGTCGCGCTTGAGCAGGTTCGGGATGCGCGACAGGAGTTCGGGCAAACCGCCGGCGTCGTGGAAGTCTTCCATGAGGTACTTGCCGGACGGGCGGAGGTTGGCGATGACCGGGGTGCGTTGGCTGATCTGGTCGAAGCGCTCGAGGTCGAGGCTGACGCCGGCCCGGCCGGCCATGGCGATCAGGTGGATGATGGCGTTGGTGGAGCCGCCGATCGCCATGTCGACGGTGATCGCGTTGTCGAACGAGTCGGCGGTGAGGACGTCGGTGATCTTGAGGTTTTCCCAGGCCATCTCGACGGCGCGGCGGCCGGTGGCCGTCGCCAGGCGTGAGTGGCCCGAGTGGACGGCGGGGATCGAGCTGGCGCCGGTGAGGGTGAGGCCGAGGGTCTCGGCGATCGCGCCCATGGTGCTGGCGGTGCCCATGGTCATGCAGTGGCCGGGCGAGCGGGCGATGCCGTCCTCGATCTCGCGCCACTGGCACTCGTCGATGTTGCCGGCCCCGCGCTCGGCCCAGTACTTCCAGGCGTCCGTGCCGGAGCCGAGCTTGGTGCCCTTCCAGTTGCCGGCGATCATCGGGCCGCAGGGGAAGAAGATGGCGGGCAGGTTGGCGCTGATCGCGCCCATGATGAGGGCGGGCGTGGTCTTATCGCACCCGCCCATGAGGACGGCGACGTCGACGGGGTGGCAGCGCAACACTTCCTCGGCCTCCATGGCGAGCAGGTTGCGGTAGAACATGCTCGACGGCTTCATGAACGTCTCGGAGAGCGAGACGACGGGGATCTCGACGGGGAACCCGCCTGCCTGCCAGACGCCGCGCTTGACCTCCTCCACCCGCTGCTTGAAGTGGGTGTGGCAGGTGTTCATGTCGGACCAGGTGTTGAGGATGCCGACGACGGGCTTGCCGGCCCAGTCGCCCGCGGCGAAGCCCATCTGCTTGAGGCGGGAGCGGTGGCCGAAGGAGCGGAGGTCGTCGGGGCCGAACCAGCGGTGGGAGCGGAGCTGCTCGGGGGCGAGGCGGGGGCGCGTGGGCATAGGGTGGGAAGTTTACGAGAGGGCGCGGGGAAGCAGAAGCGCGTCCGGGGCGGAGGCGAATGCAACCGGGGCGGCGCTCCGGGCAAAGCCCGTTCGCTCTGCCCCGGCTTGTTCGGAACCGATCTGGGAGTTTGGAGGGCCCGCGTCGTCCGACTATCTTCCCGTCGCGGAGCACGTCGTCGGGTTGAAGCGAAATGGCGCGCGGAGGGTACGTGGATTATCCGGTCGTCACATTGTTGATCGGCATGGGGATCGTCGTCGGGGGCGTGCTGGCGCTGCGGCTGCACCCGTTTTTGGCGCTGGTCGCGGGCGGGCTGGCAGTGGCGGCGCTGACGCCGGCCGGGGCGCTGTACCGGTTCGGGCTGCGCGACGGGTCGTACAAGGTGGTGGGGACGGAGGAGAGCGGGCGGATCGCAGTGATCCAGGGAAAGGGCAAGCTGACCGAGGGTATGCCGCTGATGGTGCTGCAGGCGGGTGCGGACGGTGGGTTGCAGACCGTCGGCGGCGTGACGGTCATCGGGCCGGCGAAGGAGAAGGGGCACTATCGCGCCCGCGTGCCGGACGGCATCACCTACGGCGTCGGGAGCAACGTGTTCCTCGACCCCCGCGTCGAAGCGCAGGCCGCCACGCTCGCCAAGTCTTCGATCGGCGAGCGCCTGGGCCGGGGGTTCGGCGAGACGGCGATGGGCATCGGCATCCTGATCGCGATGGCCGCCATCGTCGGGCAGACGCTGCTCGAGAGCGGCGGGGCCGAGCGGATCGTCGGGAGCCTGCGGCGGGCGGTGGGCGACTCGCGCGCGGGGCTGGCGTTCCTCATCTCCGGGTTCATCCTGGGCATCCCGGTGTTCTTCGACACCGTGTTTTACCTGCTGATCCCGATCGGCAAGGTGATGGCGGCGCGGACGAAGCGGGACTACACGCTGTACGTCTTGTGCATCATCGCGGGGGCGACGATGACGCACTCGCTGGTCCCGCCGACGCCCGGGCCGCTGTTCGTCGCCAGGGAACTGAACGTCAACATGGCGACGATGATCTTGGGGGGGCTGGCGGTCGGTGCGGTCGCGTCGGCGAGCGGGTTCGCGTACGCGTTTTGGGCCAATCGGAAGTTCGCGTTCGGCGTGCCCGACGAGATGCTGCCGACCGAGTCGCCGACGGCGGAGAGTCGGCCGCTGCCGGGATTGTTCATCTCGCTGCTGCCGATCCTGCTGCCGGTGCTGCTGATCACTGGGGCGTCGATCCTGGAACGTTACCCGTTGGGGGCGGACGCCTCGGGCACGACGCGGTTCGCGCACGGCGCGCTGATGACGTTGGGCGAGAAGAACGTCTCGATGACGATCGCGGCGGGCATCGGGTTGCTCATGATGGTGATGCGGCGGCCGGTGACGAAGGCCGGCGAGAAGCCGCGGACGGTCGGGGCGGCCGTCTCCGAGGCGCTGGCGGACGCGGGCGTGATCATCCTGATCACCAGCGCGGGCGGGGCGTTCGGGTACGTGCTTCGGCAGACGGACATCGGGGCCGTGCTGCAGCAGGCGCTGCCGGCGAACAAGGGGGCGATGCTGATGCTGTTGCCCATCGCGTTTTTGATCACGACGGCGGTGCGGACGGCGCAGGGGAGCGCGACGGTCGCGATGATCACCGCGGCGGGGGTGATGAGCCCGATCGTCGCGGCGGGGCCGGACGCGCTGGGCTTCCACCCGGTCTACCTGGCGCTGGCGATCGGTTGCGGTTCGAAGCCGGTCATGTGGATGAACGACAGCGGGTTCTGGATCATCGGGAAGATGAGCGGGCTGACGCCGGGCCAGACGCTCCGGACGGCGACGGTCATGATGGTGATCATGGGGGTGATGGGATTGGGGGCGACTGTGCTGGGGGCGTGGATATGGCCGGGGGTGTGAGGGGGTGATGCTTCCCAGAGCCCGCTCGCACCGGCGGTGCGAATCCGACTCCACAGGAGTCGGCGTGGGTGAGCGCGGGAGCATCGATCGCGCGGGCGGTGGGCG
>DATHXE010000492.1:0-4943 GCA_035459845.1 Tepidisphaeraceae bacterium
TCGACCCGGGCAACTACACCCCGATCAACCCGCAGAACGACCCGGCCCTCGTGGGCCGGCCGTACGCGCTCCCCAGCCCGATGAACACGAACATGACGTTCGAGGCGGGCGGGCGCCTGTTCGCCAACGACGCGTCCGGCCTCGGGGCCACGACCGGCGGGGCCGTCTGGACCTTCCAGCGGGGCGGCATCCTCGAACTCAACCACGCCAACTCGTTCCTCGGCGGGAACGCGAACGGGCTGATCAACGACAACCAGATCGTCTACGAGCCCGGCGCGATCGTCCGCCTGTCGGCCGACATCCGGGTTCACGAACTCGACCGGTTCGTCAGCCAGTCGACCGGCGGGCAGCAGGTCGTGTACGAGATGTACGGGGACCGCAGCCTGACCGAGTACGTCACCCCGTTCGTCACCGCCGCCACCGGCACGCCCGTCGTGTTCGGGCAGGACCTGACGATCAGCGGCGCCGGGATGATCACCAACGACCTGACCGACCGGACCGTCCGGGCCCGGCGCGGGACGATCAACGTGGGCAACGGCGCGACCCTGGCCGCGACCACCCAGACCTACCTGTCGATGAGCCAGCACTTCAACGTGCTGCCGAACTCCAACGTGAACGTCGGGTACGCCGGCTACGTCGACGGGCTGCCCAAGCTCGGGACCGTCCGACTGAACACGAACAACTCGAACTCCGGCGACAACACGTCCACGATCACGGTCGCCGACGGATCGATGATCCTGATCGACACGACCAACGTCTTCCCCGACGCCGTCAGCCTGCACCTGCCGGGCGTCGCCCCGGCGACCGGGTTCGTCTTCCCGCACACGATCGGCGGGAGCGTGCTGGCGCTGAACTCGAACGGGAACACCGAGTTCATCGGCAAGCTGACCGGGGCCGGCAGCGTCATCTCGAACGTCGACACGTCCGCGATCGGCGCCGGGTGGAACGCCAACGCGGACTTCCAGTTCGACGGCGTCATCGGTGCCCCCTGGACCGCCGGGGACAACCGCAACGACCCTCGCCTCGTCAAGGTCGGCCCGACCAAGATGACCCTGGCCAATACCAACACCAGCCTGGGCGACCTCAACGTCTACCAGGGCGAACTCGCCCTCGCCGGCGCCAACGGCCGGTGGACCGGCGGGACGCTTCGGGCGGCCAAGGGCTCGACCCTGACGTTCGACAACTCCGCGTTCGCGCTGACCGACCGATACCTCAACCCGACCGGCACGCTGGCCAACCTCGGCGGCGACGTCCGCCTGATCGGGCACGCGGCCGACGTCGCGAACGTGACGATCAACTCGCTGGCCGACAGCGGGGCGACCAGCATCCCGAGCTACACCGGCGGGAACGCCGGCGGGTTCGGGACGATCACGGTCGTCCCGGGCGGCGACCTGACCACCCTGCGGACGTCGTTCACGTTCAACACGTTCGAGAACTTCCAGACCACCGGCGACCGCGACGCCGTCTGGCTCGTCCGCGGGTCCGGCGTCGCCGGCCTCCCGGGCACCTACGCGACCGACGGCACCTACACCCCGAACGCCGCCAACCCGAAGGACGGGCTGGTCTTCATCGGGGCCGCCAACTTCACCTCCGCCGGGGCGCACGGCCAGAACGGCGGGGCGAACGGGTTCATCGTGGGCGGGGCCGGGTCGGTCGTCGCGCCGGTCCGCGGCGACCTGCTCGCCGCCGTCAGCCCGACCGCGACCGAGGGCGACTTCGCCACGATCGACGTCGTCACCGCCGGCGCCACCCGCACCGCCGTCCGCGTCCTCCAGGCGTCCGAGTACGCCTCGACCCTCGCCGGCAACTACCCCGGGTCGGCTAACGTCCGGGCCGGCGCGGGCGTCGCCATCAACGTCTCGGGCGACAGCCGCGCCCAGGTCCTCAAGCTCGAGAACGGGTCGAGCCTCAACACGTCCGGCACGCTCCCGAACCTGACCCAGGCGTCTCAGACCGTCCTCCTCGGCGCGGGCGTGCTCGTCCCGTCCGGGGCGACCGCCTCGATCAACTCGACCGGCGGGGCGGCACTGCGGACGACGGGCGGGACCTCGGCCTACGTCCACGCGTTCGGCAACCTCAGCGTCGCCGGGCAGTTCTTCTCCGACACCGGGCTGGTCAAGAGCGGGGCCGGGTCCGCCACGTTCGGGGCCGGGTCGCTGACCGGCCTCCGCGGGCGGATCGCGATCAACGACGGCGCCGTGTCGATCAACGACTCGTTCCCCAACGTCCGCAACACGCCCTCGTCCGCCTCCGGGTTCGACGGGCTTCACCTCCTTCTCAACGGCGGGTCGCTCAACCTCAACGGCAACTCGCAGCTCTTCGGCCGACTGGAGAGCAACAACATCCTGGCCGGCGCAGGCCTGTCCGGCGGAACGCTGACCAGCGCCGCCCCGGCGACCGTCACCGTCAAGGACGCCGGGACCTTCTCCGGGCAGATCACCGGCGCGATCAGCCTCCACAAGGTCGGGAACAACAGCCTGATCCTGACCAACGCCAACTCGATGACCGGGTCGGTCCGGATCGCCCAGGGCGGGCTCATCCTGCGCGACGGCGGGACGCTCCTCAATGCGAGCCAGATCGACCTGACCTTCGCCCGCCTCGACCTCGATAACGCCTGGCTCAGCGCTCCCGCCGGCGGCACGCGCCTCACCCCGGGCATCAACATGACGATGCGCGGTGGCGACTTCGTCAACCGCGGGCGCGCGGGCGAGGCGATCAGCCAGAGCCTCGGCACCGTCGCCGCACAGGCCGGCATGAACCTCTTCCAGACCGTGACCGGCGGCGGCGGCTCCACCGAGACCGTGATCGCCAACCTGAACCGGTCCGCCGGGGCCATGGTCTCCTTCCAGACCAACTTCGGCTTCCTCGGCACCGGCGGCGCCAACTCGACCGCCATCCGGTACAAGCCGACGCTGATCGGCGGGGTCGCGCCGACCCTGTCCAACAACATCCTGCCCACCTGGATGATCGTCAACGGTGACCACTTCGCGACCTGGCTTCCGGGCACCGGGATCGGGGCGATGAGCAACACTGAAGACGGGTACGCGAACTACGACGCGACCGACATCACGACCGCGACCGCGACCCAGAACGTCAACTGGAACAACGCCAGCCGAACGATCCTGGCGAGCAAGTCGATCAACTCCCTCCGGGTCGCCCCGAACGCCGCCAACACGCTCACGCTCGGCGCCGGCGGCGCCCCGGCGGTACTGACGGTCGCCAGCGGCGGGATCCTCACGAACAACAACAACACGTGGACCGTCACCGGTGGCGACTCGCTGTCGGGCCTCACATCCGGCACCAGCGAACTCCGGTTGTTCGTCAACCAGAATACGACCTCGATCAACACTCGGATCACCGGCGCGATCTCGTTCGTCGGCTCCGGGAGCGGCACGATCTCGCTGGGCACGGCCAACGACTACACCGGCGATACGTTCCTCCTCGGCGGTACCGGCGGGAGCAGCGCCCCGACGGGCGCCGTCAACCTGAACGTGACCGGCGCGAACCAGACGACCGTTGTCGCGATCCCGAGCACGAACGTCTGGATCGGGAACACGACGGTCACCGAGAGCCAGGCCAACCAGTTCAAGGAGACCGCCAACCTCACGATGGAGGGCGGCGGGATCCTGAACATGCACAACTCGGCCGCGACCGAGACGCTCAACTCGTTGACGTTCCTCAACGCCAGCGGGGACAACGTCGCCCGGGCGATCGTCACCCGGTCCGCCGCCCAGGCCGCCGCGCTCCTGCGCCTGACCGGGGCCACCCCGATCACCGCGACCAACGACAACCCGTCCGCGACCCCGACCCTGAGCGTCAACCTCGGCCAGATCGGGTTTGCCGGCGCCGACGGTGCCGCCCAGACCCTCGTCGTCAACTCGCCGGTCGGTACGCGCGGGTTGGCGGCCGTCGGACTCCTCCTCAACCCCTCGATCGTCGACGTCCCCGCGGGCGTGGACGACGGCGGGCTGGTCAAGGCCGGCACCGGCCTGCTCGTGCTCGGCGGGGCCAACACGTTCGGCAGCCCGGGCAGCCCGACCGAGGTGTTCAACATCCAGTCCGGCATCGTCCGCGTCGAGAACGTCGCCGGCGGGCTCGGCGACAACAACGCGATCACGACCGTCCAGAACGGGGCCGTCCTGCTCCTCAACGGGAATACGGTCAACGGGTCCGTCCAGCTCAAGAACGGGTCCAGCCTCGGGCTCTCGATTGCCAGCTCGACCCTCGGCATCGCCGGCACCTCGACCGGCACCCTCGACGTCCCGACCGGGGCGGCCGTCACCGTCCACGCCCGCGACTACTACGTCCCGGTCTCCAACGCCCTGAACCTGACCGTCAACCACCGCCTCACCGGCGGCGGAACGGTCAACCTCCAGGGCATCGAGCTCCCGACCGGATACGGGGGCGGCGGCGTCCTCTCGCTCCGCAACACGGCCAACGACTTCTCCGGCCAGTACAACGTCGGCACCAACACGATCCTGGAGGTCAACCCGAACGTCGCCGCCCTGACCGGCAACACGCTCGGGACCGGCACGGTCAACCTGACCGGCGGCACGCTCCGCGTCCGCGACCAGGGCGATAACACGGCTACCGCCCAGACCCTGTCCTACGGAAACAACCTCGTCCTGTCCGCCAGCTCGGTCATCGACCTCGACCGGCTCGGGACCGTCGCGCAGAACAAGACGGTCGCGTTCGGAACCCTGACCGTCGCCGCCGGCACCCACGTCCTGAGCACTCAGTACGGGACCGGCGACAGCATCCTCGGGAATAACTTCCGGACGTCGTTCACGTCGGTCGACGGTCCGGGAACGCTCGTCAAGGGCGGCACACGCACGGTCGAGATCAACGGGTACGCCGGTGGCTTCAGCGGGAACTTCGCGGTCGCCGGCCAGCAGGGCATGTCGACCACCAAGTCCGGCAACCTCCTGCTCAACCTGCCCACC
>DATHXE010000493.1:0-1811 GCA_035459845.1 Tepidisphaeraceae bacterium
GGCGGCGTTAATCGAACTCCCATCGTCCTCCCCCAACCTTCGGTGGACCTCCACCAAGGTCTCATCCAGGTCCCCCAGACCTTCATCGTCCTTAAGTAGCCCCCGATCGTCCTCCCCCAAGGTCCCATCGAACTCCACCAGAGTTCAATCAACGCCGACGGACGTTTAATCGTCGACGATGAGCGTCTCATCGTCCCCAAGTTTTTCCGGATCGGCCCCGATTGAACCTGCTCGCGACACCCCGGCCCACCGAACACCTCCCCCCTCCCCCGTCGCGCCGCCAACGTCCGCCGCCTCACCCGCGCCCTGAATGTCCCGTAACATCCCGGCCCCCTGCCCAACCGCCCGCGATCCGACACCGTCCGCCGTGGCGCGAACTCCCAGCCCGCGAGCCCGTCCCCCTCTCTCCCGCGCCCGCCAATGACGCGAAAACCCCCGCCAACCCACACCGCCCCGCCCCCGCCCACCCCGTTTTGCCCGATAACCGCCGCCCGCCGGCTTACCGGACGAAATAGACGGACTGCGCCCGACGGTGAAAGGCTCTCCCCCCCGGAAGACCGCAAAGCGAAAACTGACCGGCGTTCTTCTGGCCGGGGCGGGCCGATCGTGCGAACGGCGCGTGACGTCGGGTATATTGCCGCCCGCCCGACGGAGGAGCACATGACCGCCGACGAGTTCATCGACGCCGCAATCGACAAGGGGCAGTCCGGTGGGGCGGCGAGCCTCGATGCGGATCAGCGCCTCGTCTATCTGATCGCCGAGGCGGAGGCGTCGTGCGACATGGACGGGATCGACACGCTGCTGGACCACTATCCGCTTGCCGACCTCGAAGAGTGTGCCTCCGCGTTTGACGAGATCGGCGCTTCCGAGGTCGCCGCGGCACTCAGGAAGGTCCTGGCGGCATTGCCGGCCCGCGAAGAGGCATTGCTCGACAAGGCGGACTCGCTCATCAAGGATCGCACGGGTTACGACTACGACGCGATCCGCGCGGCCGTCGGACGCCGCCTGGCACGGCGAAGCAACTGACCGGATAGCGCGCGATCCCGCCGTCCAGACGCCGCCACCGCGGGCTGGCGGGCCGGGCCGTCCGCGGGCCGCGGTCGGAGGGGAGACCGACACACCCGCCGGGCGCAGCCCGCTTCGCCCGAGTCGCGCCAAGGGGGGGCGACGATCAACCGCGTGGGCAGAAGACCGGCCCGCGTGTCAGGACCGATCCAACTAGACCTCCTCGGCGGGCGTCCAACCGCTCCCGACCCGGTCGGCGAGGATCTTGAAGTTCCAGATCTCCCGCACGGGGAGGCGCCTCAACTCCTCCGTTAACGGGCCGACCTGCCAGGACTTCGTCCCGTCCCACAGCCACCACGCCTCTAGGCGCTTCGTTCGCGGGTCGCGCGTGCCGTCCCGGAACAGCGGGTACGCGCGACAGCGCTCGGGCACGGGCTCGTTCGCAACGACGGACACCGTCGGTGGCTCGTCGAAGTCCTGTGGGAACACGAACGTGTAGTACAACTCGTCCGCCGCCGCGACCGCGCGCGTGAGGTCGGCGGGCTCGAGGGGGGCGGGGTACAATCCGGGCAGGACGCGGATCATGCATCCCAGCATCGGGTCGCGGCGGGTAAACTGCGCGTACGCCCAGCCGTTCGCCGTCGCGATCCGGATCACGTCGCCGACCTTTGGTCTCTTCCGCTGGGACATATACGTGCTCGTTCGAAGCGGAGGCCTCTCAATATACACGCAAGCGTAAGCGAAATGATCCTTCGCACCGCCGTGATAATGGCCCATCCTTCGTCCACCGGAACGACCCCGCCGCA
>DATHXE010000494.1:0-33844 GCA_035459845.1 Tepidisphaeraceae bacterium
ACGGCCCTGAACGGCACCAGCCACGTCAAGACGATCCGCTCCAAGTCGGTGCTGGGGCTGTCGTCGGTGGTGATGGTCTTCGAGCCGGGGACGGACATGACGGGCGCGCGGCAGATGGTCGCCGAGCGACTGGCGGCCGAGGCGGCGCGCCAGAGTTGGCCGCGCCCGCCGGTCGTGCTGCCCCCGCTGTCGTCGATGTCGCGCGTGATGAAGATCGGGCTGTCGTCGAAGACGCTGTCCCAGCAGGACCTGACCGTCCTGACGACGTGGACGGTCCGACCGAAGCTGATGAGCATCCCCGGCGTCGCCAACGTGGCCGTATGGGGCCAGCGCGACCGGCAGGTGCAGGTGCGGGTCGACCCGGACCGCCTGCGCACCCGCGGCGTGACGCTCGACCAGGTGCAGCGGGCGGCGGCGGACGCGGTGTCGGCCGAGTCGGGCGGGTGGGTCGAGACGCCGACGACGCGCCTGCCGGTCCGCCACTTGCCCGCCGTACGCACGCCCGCCGATCTCGCCGACGCCGTGATCCCGGGCACCCCGCACCGGCTCGGCGACGTGGCCGACGTAGGCTACGGCTCGCCCCCGCCGATCGGCGACGCGGTCATCAACGACGGCCCCGGCCTCCTCCTGATCGTCGAGAAACAGCCGTGGGGTAACACGCTGGAGGTGACGCGGAACGTCGAGGCGGCGCTGGCCCAGCTCCGGCCCGGGCTGAAAGACGTCGAGGTCGACAGCACGATCTTCCGCCCCGCCACGTACATCGAGCGCGCCCTGGGGAACCTGACGCACGCGCTGGTCGTCGGGTGCGTGCTCGTCGTGGTCATTCTCGTCGTCTTTCTGTTCGACTGGCGGACGGCCGTCATCAGCATGACGGCGATCCCCCTGTCGCTGATCGCCGCGTCGCTCGTGCTGTACTGGCGCGGGGGCACGATCAACACGATGGTGCTGGCCGGCCTGGTCATCGCGCTGGGCGAGGTCGTCGACGACGCGATCATCGACGTCGAGAACATCGTCCGCCGCCTGCGCCTCAACGCGCTCGCCGGGTTCCCGGAGTCGAGATTTACCGTGGTGCTCAAAGCCTCCCTGGAGGTGCGGAGCGCGGTCGTGTACGCGAGCCTGATCGTCGTTCTGGTGTTCCTGCCCGTGTTCTTCATGGAGGGGGTGGCGGGCAGCTTCTTCCGCCCGCTGGCGCTGTCGTACGTGCTGGCGATCATGGCGTCGCTGGCGGTCGCGCTGACGGTGACGCCGGCCATGTCCCTCCTGCTGGTGCGCGGGTCGGCGCGGGAGCACGAGGCCCCGGTCGCGCGGGCCCTCAAGCGGCTTTACCGCCGTCTGCTCCCGCCGCTGGTCGCCCGGCCCCAATGGGCGTTCGGCGTAATCATCGTCGCGTTCGCGCTGACCGGGCTGGCCGCCACCCGCCTGGGCGAGGAGTTCCTGCCTGACTTCAAGGAGACCGACTTCCTGATGCACTGGGTCACCAAGCCGGGCAGCAGTCTGGAAGAAAGCACGCGGATCACCACGCTGGCGAGCCAGGAGCTCCGGGCGATCCCGGGCGTGCGGAACTTCGGGTCGCACATCGGCCGGGCCGAGGTCGCCGACGAGGTCGTGGGGCCGAACTTCACCGAGCTCTGGATCAGCATCGACGAAACGGCCGACCACGCCGCGACGGTCGCGAAGATCCAGGCCGCGGTCGACGGTTACCCCGGCCTCCACCGCGACCTGCTCACGTACCTCAAGGAGCGGATCAAGGAGGTGCTGACCGGCGCGAGCGGGAGCATCGTCGTCCGCATCTACGGGGCGGACCTGGCGACCCTGCGGACGAAGGCAAAGGAGGTCGAAGCCGCGATGGCCGGCGTCCCGGGGACGACCAACGTCAAGGCCGAGTCGCAGGTGCTCGTGCCGCAGATCGGCGTCCGCCTGCGCCCGGACGCCGGCCGGCTGTACGGCGTGACCGACGCCCAGGTGCGCCGGCAGGTGTCCACCCTGCTCCGCGGCCAGCGCGTCGGCGACGTGTACGAGGACCAGAAGCGGTTCGCCGTCGTGGTCACCGGCGTCGACGCCCTGCGGACCGACCTGGCCGCGCTCCAGCGCGTGCCGATCGACACGCCCCTCGGCCCGGTGCCGCTCGCCGACGTGGCCGACGTCGGGATGGTCTCGGCCCCGAACGAGATCAAGCGCGAGGGCGCGAGCCGTCGGATCGACGTGACCTGCAACGCGACCGGGCGCGACCTGGGCACGGTCGCCCGCGAGGTGGAGGCGGCGGTGAACCAGAAGGTCGGGTTCCCCCGCGAGTACCACCCCGAGTTCCTCGGCGAGTACGCCGCCCGCGCGGCCGCCGGCTCCCGCCTGCTCTGGCTCGCCGCCGCCGCGCTGGTCGGCATCGTCGTGCTCCTGTACGTCGACTTCCAGTCCGCCCGCCTCACGTTCCTGGTCCTGCTGACGCTCCCGTTCGCGCTGGTCGGCGGGGTGTTCGCCGCCCTCATGTCGGGCGGCGTGCTGTCGCTCGGGTCCCTCGTAGGGTTCGTGACCGTGCTCGGCATCGCCGCCCGCAACGGCATCATGCTCGTCAGCCACTACCGCCACCTGGGCGAGGTCGAGGGCGAGCCGTTCGGGGTCGGCCTGGTCCTCCGCGGCGCCGAAGAACGCCTCGCCCCGATCCTGATGACCGCGCTGGCGACCGGCCTGGCACTCGTGCCCCTCGTGGTCGGCGGGGAGAAGCCGGGCCAGGAGATCGAGTACCCGCTCGCCGTCGTGATCCTGGGCGGATTGGTTACGTCGACTCTGCTCAACCTGTTCCTCCTCCCGCCGCTGTACGCGGTGTTCGGCGCGGGCCCCGCAGATGACCGACCGGCGCCCGGCGGCACGACCGCCCGCGGTGCAATTCCAGCCGTCGCGGGCTCGCCCGGCTGAGCACGTTGGGCGGCCCGCGCGACGGTGGCCGCGGCTTGCGGGATCGGCGTTGTATGACGGCAGCACTGCCCGAATATCCTCACTCAAACGGTTCGCCCCGCGTGCTGCCCACGTCAACGTTGGCGGGTACAACACCGCATGACAGTTTTTATCCGGTCCGAGTCCGACGCGCGTGCGCCGGGCACGCAATGGACCGGACGGCAACCGAACTCGAGGAGTTGACATGCACCTCTCGCGCGACCGCCGTACGTCGATGACCGCAACCGGCCGATCCGTGGCGCTGGCCTTGGGCATGGCCTTGCTGGTCGCGCCCTGCCTCGCCGGCCGGCCGACCCCGTGGAACGACGTCCCCAAGCCCGTCCGCGACACCGTGCTTGCCAACGGCGGGAAGGAGGGACCGGTCGATCGGGAGTCCGAAGTGCGGGACGGCAAGGCCGTCTACGAGGCCCAGGTGAGGGACAAAGACGGTGCGGTCAAGGACCTGGTCATCACCGAGGACGGCAAACTGGTCGAGACCAAGACGGACGACGCCGCCGACGCCGCCGCCGAGCGCGTCGCCCGGGCGAGGAGAGTGCTCGAAGGGGTCAAGTTCACCCGCCCGACCGAGATCACCCACCCGTTCCTCCCGCTCTCGTCACTCAAGCAGGACGTTCTCGAAGGGAACGAGGGCGGCAAAAAGACCCGCATCGTCCGCACGGTCCGCCGTGACCTGACCAAGACGTTCAAGATCGACGGCCGGGACGTCCCCGCCCTTGTCATGGAGGACCGCGATTACGAGGACGGCAAGCTGTCCGAGGTCACGCTCGACTACTTCGCGCAGGACGACGCCGGCAACGTCTACTACCTCGGCGAGGACGTCGACGAGTACCGCGACGGCAAGGTCGTCGGCCACGACGGCGCCTGGCTCTTCGGCAAGGACACCCCCGTCCCCGGCGTCCTCCTTCCCGCGACGCCCAAAGTGGGCGACAAGTTCCGCTCGGAGGACGTCTCCAACGAGATCAGCGAGAAGAACGAGGTCGTGTCGATCTCCGAGACCGTCAAAACCCCGGCCGGCGAGTACAGGGACTGCGTCAAGGTCAAGGAGAGCCTGGCCGACGGCACGACCGAGTACAAGTATTACGCCAAGGGCGTGGGCGTCGTCCGCGAGACCCCCCACGATGGCGACGAACTGCTGGCCTCGCACGAGACCGTCGCCCCGACCCCAAGGAAATAGCCCCCTCCAGTGGCGGGTTCCAGTCGCTTGCGACCTTCGATCCCCGAACCGCGGTTGATCTTCCCGGGAACCGTCGTCCCCAACCCGATGACGGTGCCGGCCCGCGGTGGCCCTCCGGACGAACGGGTTGAGACGTGAGAACTACGGTGACGTGATGCGCGTGTCGGTGATCGAAGACTCGCAGCGACTCCGGGACGCGGTGTGCGCCGGGCTCCGCAAGTCCGGGTACGCGGTCGACGGGGCCGGGGACGGGCCGGTCGGCCTGTGGTACGCCGAGTCGAACGAGTACGACGTGATCGTGCTCGACCTGATGCTCCCAGGGATCGACGGGCTGACGCTCCTGAAACGCCTCCGGGACGCCGGCCGGGACACGCACGTCCTGGTCCTGACCGCGCGGGACACGGTGGAGGACCGCGTTCGCGGCCTCCGCAGTGGGGCGGACGATTACCTGGTCAAGCCGTTCGCTTTCGACGAGTTGCTCGCCCGCGTCGAGGCACTGGTGCGGCGCCGGCACAGCACGAAAAGCCCGCGGCTCGAGGTCGGCGGACTCGTGATCGACTCGGCCGCGCGGACGGTCATGGTCGACGGCCGCGCGGTCGACCTGCCGCCCCGCGAGTACGCCCTGCTGGAATACCTGGCCGCACGGCGCGGGGCGGTCGTGTCGCGGGCGGAGATCGAGGCGCACATCTACGACGACCGGGCCGGGCCGATGAGCAACGTCGTCGATGCGGCCGTCTACGCGGTCCGGCGGAAGGTCGACCCGCCGGGCGGCGAGTCGTACATCCAGACGCGCCGCGGGGCGGGCTACGTCCTGCGCGACCCGAGGGGGCCCGCGTGAGCCGCCCCCGCGTTCCGACGATCCGCCGGCGGCTGCTCGCGCGCCTGCTGACCGGCACGCTGGCGGTCTCGTGCGGGACCGCCGGCGTGGTGTACTGGTACCTCCGTCAGGAGATCGTCGAGCAGTACGACTGGGCCCTCCGTGCCAAGGCGCGGGCCCTCGCCGGCGTCGTCGCCTCCGGCGCCGCCGACGCCGGGCCCGCGTTCCCGTTGCGGGCCGACGCGATGCCGGAGTATCACTCCCAGCCGCGTGACACGGATTACTTCCAGATGTGGCGGGCCGACCGGTCCGTCCTGGCGCGGTCGCCGTCGCTCGGCGCGGCCGAGTTGCCGTACCCGGGCCCCGCCGAACGGGTCGCCGGCGCCGAAGGTTTCGCGGACGTCGCGCTGCCCGGCGGGCGGGTCGGGCGGGCGGCGTGGGTCGCGTTCCCCACGCCGCGGTCGGCAGCGGGCGCGGTGCCCGGCCCCGCCGACATGGTCGTCGTCGCCGCGACGTCCGGCGAGGAGTTCGACGAGACGATCGGCCACATGGTGCTCGCGCTGGTCGCGGCCGTGGTCGCGATCTCGGCGGGCACGCTGCTGGTCGTCCTCCCGGCCGTGGGCGCTGGGCTCCGCCCGGTCCGCGCGGTCGCCGAGGCCGCGGGACGGGTCGACGCCGACACGCTCGGGTACCGGTTCGACACCGCGTCCCTGCCGGGCGAGCTCCGCCCGATCGCCGACCGGTTCAACGCGCTGCTCGGGCGGCTCGAGGCCGCCTTCCGCCGCGAGCGCACGTTCACGGCGAACGTCGCGCACGAGCTGCGGACGCCGATCGCCGAACTGCGGACGTCCGCGGAGGTCGCGCTCCGGTGGCCGGACGACCCGGCCCTGTCCGCGACAGGGCTCCGCGACGCGCTGGCCGTCGCCCGCCGGATGGAGGCGGTGGTCGGGTCGCTGCTGACCCTCGTGCGGTGCGAGGCCGGACGCCAGCCGGTCACCCCCGACGTCGACGCGATGGGCCGGCACGTCGACTTCCACTGCCTGCGGAAGAGCTTCAACATGCTCATGGCCGGAGCGGGGGTCAGCCGGCGGGTCAGGCAGTCGCAGATGCGTCACTCGACACCCAAGCTGACCGAGGGCACCTACGTTGACGAGACGCTCTTGCCCGTGCAGGAGGAGATGGATCAGGTGCCTTGGATCGTCGGCAAAGACGCCGGCGAGACGGGGCCGAAAGGTGCACCGCTAATGCACCGGACAGCGGTCACTTGGGGGCTCGATCTGACATCGGCTGGCACAACCGACGTCAGCGAGCCCGCGACCGTCGTGGAACTCGTGATCCGTGGCGAGTCGTCCGAAGTTGCTAAAATTCAGCGAGTTGTGGAGGTGATGGCCGGAAAACAAGCGACCCGGCACGATGAAGTGCCGGGTGGGAAGGAAGCGGGCGAAGGGGGTCGAACCCTCGACATTCACGTTGGCAACGTCGCCAATCCGCTGTATTCGCCTGAAAACCGCTATCCGTATCCCCTTGCGGGGCCGGCTCGGGGCCGGAAGGGATACAGGAACGACCTGCGCTTCCGGTTGGGCGAAGACCATAGCGACCCCCCTTCTCGGATTGCAAGTCTGAACTTCTCGACCGCCAGCACGCGCCGTCAAGTCACGCCGACGCGACCGCGACCGCGACCGCCGGTTGTCGTCGGAGGGCGGCGATGTTGATCAACTCGTCCACGACCACTCGCACTCCCGACTGCACCTTGTCCATGTCGGCGCGGACGCAGTTGTAGCGGCGGTTGTGGGCCGAGCGGTCGCCCATCTCTTTGATCTTGCTGAGCGCGTCCTTGGCGTCGCGCCCCACCCCCACGGGGTTCGCGCCGGTCGCCCGGTTCACCAACTCCTTGAGCATGTGGTAATTCCCCCCGCCGTCTTTGATCTCCGCAGCGCGCCCCAACGTCTCGTACGCCTCGATGATCAGCGTCTCCACCAACCGCCGCATCATCACCGAGGCGGCGTCGTAGAACCCGAACTGGTAGCAACCGTTCATCTGGACGCAGACGTTCTCGATGTAGTCCTTGGTGTTCGCCCAGACCGCCTTGGGCAAGTACCCGAGGTCCTGATCGACCTCCGGCTTGGTGTCACCGAGGATCGGCATCAGCCAGGCGCGAATCTGCGAGCGGGCGAGCATCTTGAGGCGGTAGCCCGCGCTGGTGGCAATGACCATTCCGGTGCGCTTGACCGACTCGCCCAGGATGGTCGAGTTCGGATTACCCAGTCCTGCCTCGCGGATGATCTTGCCCAACTGCCCGGCACTCATCACCATGTCGGGCGTTTTCTCGTCGTGGAACCAGAGAATTGACACAGCCTGCTGCGGCTGCGCCAGGTCGAGCGACGCCAGCTTGGTGCAGAACTGTTCGAGTTTCATGTCTGGTCAAACCCTATGACGCGGCCTTCGGGGGAAGATCGTGCTCCACGTAGTTCTCGCCTTGCGTGGTGACGCGGAGGTTGTTCGTGTCGCTCACGTCGATCCAGCCACGTCGTTCGGCCGTGTTGCGGACGATCTGGATGATGTTCTTCGGAACCTTCTGCTCGACCTCTTTGAGCGACTGGTAGATGTGGTTCGCCCCGACGTTCGAGACGCCGAGGACCTGGGTCAGGTAGTAGACGATGACCGCCATCTGGTCCTGCTGGCTCGTGGGCTTCTTCTCGGCGAAGAACGTGCGGAGCGGGGCCTTGTCGCTGGGGCGAAGGTTCAGATCGGGAATGAACGAGTAGGACGGGGGTTTCCGGTTGCGCGGAGGCTTCTTGTCCGTCGTCCCCGAGGTTGGTTGCTCGACCTCCAGGTCGTCCAGCACCTCCTCCTCGCCATCCTGCTCCACCACGGGCTCGACGGCGTCGAACAGCGACTTGTCATCAGGCTTGCCATTCGCGGAGGGAGTGGCGGGGAGGGCACGTACCACGCGGGGCGGGAGTTGGGGCTGAGTGGCGCGCACGAGTGCCGCACCGAGGTTGCGAATGCCGTCCGCGATCATCTGATCGCCGCCTTCGATCTCGGCGAAGAAGATGCGAACTTTCGAGTTGTTCTGACGGGGTGCTTCTTTTGCCATGATTGTCCTCGTGTCGGGCAGACGTGGGACCACCCAAGACTCTGACAACATTATCCGTACCCCGCCCTAACGGCAAATTCTGCCTGTGACACTCAACAGGCCGTTCAACACGGTCGCGTTCCCTAACGCCTACGACGATGCGAGGGCCGGACCAGATGACGTACGACAGCCGGGGGGGGAACGTGAGGATCAGGGCGAGGGTGTTCCGACCTAACGGGTTCAAGAACCCGGTCGTGACGGTGAAGCTGAACCGCACCTTAACGGCCCGCTCCCCGTGACGCGCTATAACATCGTCACTGATCCCATTCACCCGGGATCACGGGTGCTCGTCGTCCGCCGCCGCGCGTGGGGCCAATGCCGAATGCGAAGAATGTGGCGTGACTGCCCGGCTTGTACCGGAACTCGATGTTGGTGCGCTTGGCTGCGGTCAACAGCATTTTCGACACGGCGGTGAAGGTCGCTTCGGCCTCTGGCACGTTGAGTCCAAGCTTGTCGAGGGAGTTGACCGGGACCTTACCAACTTCCCACGGCTCCCACGAGGTTCGGTGGTGCATAAGGCCGTTGCGATACTTGATGCACTTCGCGAAGCCCTGGTGCGGTTGCGTGCCCGGGTCAAAGCCCTTGAACTTCAACAGCTTGGGCAGCAACAGCCACTTCCCCTCGATGTTCATGTTCTCGAACGCCTTCCACTCCTGCTTTGGCAACCGCTCCTGCGCGACGGAGTTGACGAACGCCTCGGCCGCAGCCGCAGCCGAAATGTGAACCTGGCTGCACTCCATTGCCACCACCCCGTATCCCTGCTCAAGATCGTATTGCTCTCCGTCGCACAACTGGATCGCGATGGACTCCAACTGGTTGTGCATCTCCTTCGGGTCCGCGGCGTACTTCCGTTTGATGCGTTCCTCTTTCTCGAAGAGTGCCTGCATCCTCTTCCTGCACCGCTCGACCTTAGGCCACTTCTGCTTCGCGCGCGAGAGTGCCTCCTCAGCCCCATACAGGAACATCTGCGCTGCGTCCAAGCAGGTTTGCGATGAGCGGTCGGTCGTGTCCACTTCGATGACCATGTTCTTCTTTCCCATCAGGGCTCCGTAGAACGTTCCTTTCGGCTAATCAGATACGTGAGCGCAGGGGAAATCTGACCGTCATCGCGCCGCAAAAGCTCGCCCCAGTCGTAAGCCGGGTTAGAATATCCAAGACCTTCAACCAGCTTCCACCTGAATATTTTCCGCACCGTCTCGATCTGGCACGGGTCGCCCGGCACCAAAATGGCGTGCTCGTCTTTCTGCTTGCGGTAAGTCTCGCACACCTTGTCGCCCTTTTCATTTCGGTACGTACCCTTGAATTCGCCGAGCACGGCCCGCGTGTGCGGATCAAGCTTCTGAGAGGTTCCGTCGGGGAGGAAGTGGATGATGTGACGTGGCGTGCCGTCCTTCCCCACGTAAAGCCGGTCAATGCCGTACGCTGGCTTGGCACAGTACGGGATCTCTTTCGCCCTTATCGCCGAATCGCCCCCACGGGCACTTGAGTACGCCAAGCTCTTGACGCTCTTCTTGCCCGTGTAGAGGTTGACGGCCGTGACGAGTTCGAAATCGTCCTCGTCCTCGGGCATGACCTCACCAACAAACACGACCTTGAGCCCGGCGGCGGCGAACTCGCTGAGGATGTGACCGCCCCCGCCGGTGCCCGTCCTTGTCAAGCGGGTCGAATCCTGAACGAGGACGATCTCGAAGTCGTTCACTGTCTTCTTACGCGCGATCACCTCCTTGATGTCGGTGCGGCGACCCGGCACGCTGCCGGAAACGTCGCTGGCGAACTTCCACACGAACACCAGCCCGTGCTGAGCGCAGAAGTCGTGCATCCCCGCCTCTTGATCCGCCAGACTGTCCTCGGCCTGCTTGGCACTGGAACAACGGATGAGGAAAACGCACCGCTTTCCCCGAAGTTTCGATAAATTCATTTGTCCTCCTTGCGGCCGAGTTCTCGTCGGACGATTTCCGAGAGGAACATCTTCAACGCCGCGCGAAACTTCTTTTCTTCATCGACATTCATGGCCCGGAAGGACAGGGCGAGCGACACCTTTGACCGCCGGGTGAACCGCCCCCGGTCGCTGCGTCCGTCGGCAAGGTGTACACCGTCGCGCTGGTTCTGCGGCGAGAGCATGATCTTCACCCCTTCCGCAAGTGAGGCCACACGGCGACGACGACCTCGGCCCACGTCGCGGCTCCGACGACCTCGACGCCTTCCGTCCCCTCAATCAACTCGGCCGACGCCGGCGGCGCGACGATGGTGATCGGCGTTTCGATTTCGCGCTCGCATATGCTGCGCAGCAGATTTTCGAGGACGCGCATGGGCACGTCCCGCACCCGGCGGGCAAGATCGAGTTCTCCCAGAAATATGAACTCGCTTGGCACCCTCTGGCGCGCCAGCACCGCGCTCGCGGCGACGGCGAGTGCCAGACCGTACCGCCGGGCGAACTTGTCGGTGTTCACGAGCCGCGCCGACACCATGCGGTCGCACCCGGCGAACGACACGCCGAACACGATCCCCGCCACCTGATCGAGTACCGCACGAGGAATTCCAGCGGTGGTGACGCGCCCGCGCCCCGTGGACGACGGCCATGAGGACATCTGGATCTCGACGATGGGGATGCCGGGGCCCCCGTAGGATCGGGCGACGGCGGTGTGCGGCACCGGCGGCGCGGGCTCGTACGACTCGCGGGGCGGGACGGTTATGCGGGAACGCATGTGTACAGCCGTCCTTTCAGCCGGAGTCCGTCCCGGAAAAGCCGATCCGTGTATCCCCTCAGGACATTCGCCACTTCGACGGAGCGGCGGCCGAATACGGGCCGCAGCCACGCCCCAAGAGCAACCGGGCGACTGTCCATGTCGTCGTCGTCCGGGATGCCGTGCATGTCATGGATGGCGGTTAGCAGCACGAGCACGTCGTCGGCGGGCAGGCCGGCCAGATTGACGGTGATCTGGTGCAGCCGCCGCCGAAAGTCTTCGCCGTCGAACTGGATAGTCCCGGCGACCACGGGCGCGATGAAGTTCGGGCCGTTGCCGTCGATGGCATCGATGCGGAGGGAGATCGCAACAACCGCTTCCCACACGATCTCGCCGGCGGATTCCTTCGGCCCCCGGCCTTGGCTGTCCAGCCACCACCGGGGGTCGATGCGCAGGCATTCACCGGACATAGAACGCCTCCCTCTCTGGCTCAACGTGCGCGCCGGCGTCGGGCACTTCGCCGTCCTGCTTGAACCGCTTGTTCAAGGCGGACTTGCTCAGACGCTCGATGACGATGACGGCCTCAGGACAGTGCTTCCGAGCCCATCGCAGGACGGCCTCTGGGTTGGTCACAGTCAGCTTCGCCGCCGCCCGGCGAAAGCCGATCCTTCCGGCCGGAAGCGCGACACACTTCCGCCTGCCGCGTAGCTGGCTCCGCGCCCATGCTTCAAGCTCCTCGCCGAACCTACGGAAGAAGAACTCCTCTTCGCGCTGGACCCGTCGTGTTTCCCGCTCGGCCCAGTCCTTGATACGAGCGAGGTATGCACGGGCCTCCACGATGCGCCGCACGACCCAGTTCGCACTTGCATCGTCGGTGACGTGGAACTCGTGAGGCGCGTCATGCACCAAGTCAGGATGTGCGAGAGCGGTAGCGGAACGCGCATCCATGCGGTCTTTACCGCCCCTTGTCGAATTGTCGCAACGCATGCCGGAAGACTACTGATAAGATCAATCAGGAGTCAATCGCTTTTTCTGGAATTGTAATACAGGCCGCGCGGGTAGGCCGGGTAGTTTGCGGGTGAAAAGAAATCACGCGGCGGCTTCGGCTGGCTTGTCGCTCGCGGGCGCGAAACCGTACTGCTGGCCAAGCCAAAGGACGGCCGCGTCGAACTGCTCTTGTGACGGCTTCTGGTAGAACTTCTCCGCAACGCTTCGGGGAGCTTGGGCCAGGAAATACTGCGCATAGCGCGCGTACTCAGGATGGTCGCCGAGCTTGGTCGATGAGGTCGCGCGGATGCACTTGAGCGACTTCGCGTCCTCATCGGGCACCTTCGTGTCGCGACAGTGCTTGCGATAAGCCTTGTCGATCAGGTCCACGTCGCTCCCCTTGTGCGTCAGCTTGTCGATCTTGGTGTAGACCAGGACGCCGCCCGACGGCGACAGGAGCATCCGCTCGCCGTCGGCGGCGCGGTGCTTCCTCAGCAGGTCGAGCGTGACCGGCCAGAGCTTCCACGTGATCTTGACCTTCTTAGAGCTGGCCCCGGCGTCGAGCTTCTTCCGACGCTTGGAGCGGACCCGCGAGATCGTGCCCTCCTTCTCGTTGAACTCGCAGGGGCGCAAGTCCGATATGTCCATCGCGGTCATCCCGCAATTTGCACAAAGCAAGAGGTACAACCTGAGCGGTTCTGGCGCGCCGCTGATGATGCCCTTGAGCTTGTCGAAGTCGAAAACCTTGATCTCCTGCTGCTCGACATAGATGGTCAGGTCCTTGGACTGGATGTTGCGGGGAAGGTCGAGGACGCCCATTTCCCACGCCCACCGGATGAACTGCCGGGCGATCTGCATCCGGTCGCGGGCCCCGTAGGACGACAGTTGGCCGGTCGCCATGTCGGTCATGGCCTTACCGTGGTAGTCGAAGAGGGTCATCGCGGTGATGTCGGAGATCGGTCGGTCGGGGCCAACGAAGTTCTCGAACTGGCGCAAGTACGTTGCGATGTTGATCACCCGGCCGTCGCTCTTGAGCCCCGTCCCGGCTTGCTGGACCTTGTGGTTCAGGAACCGTTTGACCATCGCCTTCATCTGCCGGTCGGCGGGGGTGGCGGCGGCTTCGACCTCCCTCCGTTTGCGATCACGGTAGACGGCGGCACCGACCTCCCCCATCGACAGCGACGGGTCCTTCGCGGCCCGTTCGAACCGTTCCACGATCTTCTCAGCAGCCTCGCGCTCCCGGGGGTGCTGCGGGTCCCGCATGAACTTTTCGATCTCTGCGTCCCGTTCTGCCGTCGCCTTCATCTGGGCGTGGGAGACCTTGAGTTCGGCCTCCTTCTTCTCCCACCATTCGAGCGAGGCGCGGTAGCCCTCCGGGTCTGTCGTCTTGCCCTTGCACTTGATCGGGGCGTAGTGCTTCTTGCCGCCGAACTTCTTGTACCAGCACTGACGGTCTGGCTTCCACGAGAGCGCGTATTCTCTGGCCATTGGCAACGATCCTGTCCGCATAGGCGCGGCAGTATCGGCGTCTGCTTTTCACCTCGATAGGGAAAAGTGGACGCCTCGTTTTGGCCTTGAGGGGATACGGAAAGGGATACGGCGGGATGTGATCCGAGGGGATACAAAAGCAAACGCCGCAAACCATGCGGTTTGCGGCGTTTACGAAGCGGGCGAAGGGGGTCGAACCCTCGACATTCACGTTGGCAACGTGACGCTCTACCACTGAGCTACGCCCGCGATCGGTGTAGTGCTTATATACACGCTGGCGCGGTAGTTTCAAGTCGCACGACCGGGATTTTGATCCCGCCGCGGTCGGTTCGGGCACGGGGATTTGACGCCCGGACTGACCCGTGGCCGGGATCAGCGACGGAACCGTATACGTCCACACTCGGGCGTCCCTGACGGCCGCTTCGTTTCCTCCCGTGGTCCTGGCTTGATTCACCCCCCTGCCACGTTTAGAGTCGCCGGACTTTTATGGCTGAGCGTTCCATCGGCGTGACGTTGCTCGGGTGCGGGGTGGTCGGGGGCGGGGTCGCGCGGATGCTGGTCGAGCAGCGCGACGAGTTGGCCCGTCGGACGGGGATCCGGCTCGACCTGCGGCACGTTTTGGTCCGATCGACGGACGCCGCCAAGGCGAAAGCCGATGCGCTGGGGGCGTGGGCCGCGGGGCTGCCGTTCACGACGGACGTGGGCGCCGCGATTGCGGACCCGGCCGTCGGGATCGTCATCGAGTTGATCGGCGGGACGACCCTGGCGGGCGCGTTGATCGAGCGGGCGCTCAGGGCGGGCAAGGCGGTCGTTACGGCGAACAAGAGTTTGCTCGCCGAGCGCGGGGCCGAGGTGTTTGCGCTCGCGCGCAAGCACGACACGTGCGTCGCCTTCGAGGCGTCGTGCGGCGGCGGGATCCCGATCATCCAGGCGCTGCTGCGCGACCTGGCCGGCAACCGGATCGACGCCCTGCTCGGCATCGTCAACGGGACGTGCAACTTCATCCTGACCAAGATGACTCAGAACGGCTGGGCGTACGACCAGGCGCTCAAGGAAGCCCAAAGGCTGGGATTCGCCGAGGCCGATCCGGTGATGGACGTTTCCGGTCGCGACCCGGCGCAGAAGCTCAGCCTCCTCGCCTCGCTCGCGTTCGGGGCGCGCGTGACGGAGCGGGACGTGCACGTCGAGGGGATCGACCGCTTGGACGCGGCCGACATTCGGTTCGCGGGCGAGATGGGGTACGTGATCAAGCTGCTGGCGATCGCCCAGCGCGAGCCGGGGGAGCGGGTGTCGCTCCGGGTGCACCCGACGCTGGTTCACAAATCGGACGTGCTGGCCGACGTTTCGGGGTCGTTCAACGCGATCAGCGTGTACGGGAGTGCGCTGGGCCACGCGTTGTGGTACGGGCGGGGCGCGGGGCGGATGCCGACGGCGAGCGCGGTCGTGGCGGACGTGATCGGGATCGCGCTGGGCGCGACGCCGGCCGTCTTCCGGCAGATCCGGATTCTTCCCGACCAGACCCAACCCGCGGCCGTGCTGCCGTTCGCCGAGCTCCGGTCGCGGTACTACCTCCGCGTGATGGCCAAGGATGAGCCAGGCACGATGGCGGCGATCGCGACGGCCTTGGGCAAACATAAGGTGTCGATCTCCGCGATCCTCCAGCACGAGGCCGAGGACAGCAAGCTGGTGCCGATCGTGATCACCACGCACCTTGCACGGGAAGGCGCCGTGGCGACGGCGATCCGTGAGATCGACGAGTTGTCCGTCACCGAGGGCCCGGCGATGTGCCTGCGGATCATCGACAACCCGGAAGAGTTTGCGGGCGAGAAGTGACGGAACCCCCGTCGGGCGGGGCCGCTTCAGCGGCTCTGTTCCCCCCAAATCGTCGGCAAGGGGGACCCAATTTCGCACCGGGCCGGCCCACCTCCGACAATTTTTCTCGGGAACCACGAAATCACACTCACGGGCCGGCGACTTTGGGGGTAGAAGTGCACGAAGCCGACCCGGAAGCGCGGCGGCCCGTTTGGCGGATGCCGGGGTTTGTACTGTACGGCAAATCTTGAACTTGAGGGGCCTGTAGTGGACCGTGGTCCGATTGCGCGCCGGCGTTCCGGGTGCGTGCGTTCGGTCGCGTCGGTCCCCCGGTCGAACCGTTCGGCCGTATGATGCGTTGGGGGTATTGGATGGATCGGAACGATGCTCGTAGACCCGCTCGAATCTCGGACGCTCCTGTCGGCTTCGCCGATCGTGGCCGCGCCCTTGAGAAGAGGTGGCGGTGTGCCGGTTGCTCCGCCGCTCGGCGCCGAGGTCGTCGCCGGCATCTCGCGCGGCGGGACGCTCACGCTCCTGGGCACCGACGACGACGACGAGATCACGATGCTCAAGGGACGGGGCCGGAACTACAGCGTGCTCGCCGGCGGGACCCCCCTGCTGTCGTTTAAGGCCGCGGCGGTGAAACGGATTTTCGCCGCGCTTGGGGCGGGCGGGGACGACGTTTCCCTGTGGTCGCTTAACACGCCCGCCACGATCCTCGCGGGCGTCGGCGACGACCTGATCGTCGGCTCGGGCGGCAACGACACCGTCTACGGCGACGACGGCAACGACTCGCTCGAAGGCGCGCTCGGCGACGACTGCCTCTACGGCCAGGACGGCAACGACACGCTCAACGGCTCGGCCGACCGCGACTCGGTCCTCGGCGGCAACGGCGACGACACCTGGGTCGCGTCGGTCGGCTTCGACACCCGCCTGGACATCTTCGAGTTCGAGGACCGCTGGCCCGACACGAGCATCCAGGACAACCTCACGCCCGACGACCTCTCGGCCAAATTCACCGGCCACGGGGGGCGGACGCTCCGGCTGGTGGTCACGACGTGGAGCGAGTCGCACGTCGTCGATTTCGGCCCGCTCACGGAGGCGCTCGACGGAACGTCCGACTTCCAGATCCGCCTCGGCGTGACGGTCCCGCTCGACGGGCCGATCGTCGAGAAGACGACGACGGTCCGCAGATACTACGACCTAAGCAACCTGCCCGTGGGCACGTACACGCTCGCGGTCACCGACCTGACCCGCACGGTCGAAACGATCCAGTTCACGGTCGATTAGTCGTCCGGCGGCGCGCGTCGCACCCGTCGCGCGGTGGTTGCGCTCAAGCCAATCGAGTATCCTCCGCAGCACGCCCCGAGGGCGCGAAATGGACTAGCGTCCTCTTCGCGCCTTCGTGTCTTTGCGACCCGTGTTCTTCCCGCCATTCACCTCATGAAATACGCCATCATCATCCCCGACGGCGCCGCCGACGATCCCTTGCCCGAGCTCGGCGGACGGACGCCGCTTCAGGTCGCCAACACGCCGAACATGGACGCGATCGCCCGGGCCGGCCGGCTCGGCACCGTTCGCACGGTCCCGGACAAGTTCGAGTCGGGGTCCGACGTCGCGACGATGTGCCTGCTCGGATACGACCCGGCCGTCTATCACACGGGCCGGGCACCGCTCGAGGCCGCGGCCCAGCAGATCCCGCTGGCGCCGACGGATTGGGTCTTTCGCTGCAACCTCGTGACCGTCGTCGACGGGATCATGAAGGACCACTCGGCCGGTGGGATCTCGGACGCCGAGGCGCAGAAGCTGATTCGGGACCTCGAGCGCCATCTCAAGCTGCCGGGGTTCGAGTTTTACACTGGCGTCTCCTACCGCAACCTTCTGGTCTACCGCGGCCAAGAGCAGTTCGACGTCCAGACCAAGCCCCCGCACGAGATTCCCGACGAGCCGGCCGGCAAATGGGTGCCCAGGGGCAAGGGGAGCGAGATCCTCCGCGACATCATGGACAAGTCGCGCGAGTTGTTCGCGCGGCACGAGATCAACGCCGCCCGGCTGCAGACCGGCCACAACCCCGCCAGCCAGGTCTGGCTCTGGGGCCAGGGGCACGCGCCCGCGATGCCCAAGTTCGACGAACGGTTTGGCGTCAGCAGCGCGTGCATGATCACCGGCGTCGACCTGCTCCGCGGCTTGGCCGTGCTGCTCGGCTGGAAGGTCGAGGAAGTCGCCGGGATGACGAGCTTCCACGACACCGACTACGCCGGCCAGGGCCGCGCGACGGCCGCGATGCTCGACAAGTACGACCTGGTCTTCTCGCACGTCGAGGCGCCGGACGAGGCCAGCCACCAGGCCGACGTGAAGACCAAAATCGCCAGCATCGAGGCGATCGATAAGGAGGTCGTCGGGCCGGTGCTGGAAAAACTCAAGACCTTCCCCGACTGGCGGATCCTGGTCATGCCCGACCACCCGACCAACATCGCCACGCGAAAGCACGGCTACGCCCCGACGCTGTTCGCGACCGCCGGGACGCGCGTCGCGGCGAGCCCGGTTCCGCGCCCGTACGACGAAATCGCGGCGCGGGCGTCCGACCTGCACGTCGAGCGCGGGCACGAGTTGATGGAGTTTTTCCTGCGCGGGGGGAACCGGTGAGCGATGCCAACCGCCTCAACCCTGCGGAGTCAGTCGACGATGGCGCGCCCCCGCCGCGCGTACGAATCGAATTTCAGCTTAATTATGACGAGTTCTCCGAGGCTCAACTCGCCCACAGCGTTCTAATTCGTCGTCGCGAACGCACTCTGAAGAACTTATTAGCATGGGGACTTTTCGTGGCCATTGTGGCGGCGGTCTTCGCGTTCGGGGAGTTCCTTCGCTATCGCACTCGACCTGCGACCGTTGCCTGGAATGTCCATGAGACCATCATCGGGGCCTTCCCTTACATCTTTCTGACGATTTTCGCCGTCGTCCTCCCTTCGACCATCGTCCGAACGGTGGTCCCGAAGATTTGGGGGGGCAGCCCGCACCTGCACCTGACGACGATTCTCGAAGTCGAGGAGCGCGGGCTCTCGGTAAACACCTTGAATCAGAGCATTACCGCGAGGTGGGCGACCTACGTCCGCTGGCTAGAAACGCCGTCGACCTTCGTGCTCTTTCCGAGCGACTTCGAACTGTTCATCGTGCCGAAGCGCGCCTTTGTCACGGTGGCCGACCTCGACACGTTCCGAGAGTTGATGACCAGATCGGTAGAGAGCCGCTCAGGCGGGTTCCCTGTTCTCATCGCAACTCCGCAAATCTGACGACGTGTCGTGGCGGAGCGGATCGCGTATCAGCATTCTGAAACCCGAGTGGCGATAAGCTCAGGTGCCGAACACCCGGCTCAAGAACTGATAGCTCTGCTCCGCCGCTTCCTGCGGGTTCTGCCAATGGGTGTAGAGCTCGACGGTCAGGAAGCGTTTGTAGTTGATCGCGCGGAGCGCGTCCCGCAGGCCGAACCAGTCGAGCGTGCCCTGGCCGGGGATCAGGTGGTAGTGCTTGCGGCCGGGGATGTCCTCGACGTGCAAATTCCAGATTCGG
Source organism: Tepidisphaeraceae bacterium (assembly GCA_035459845.1). GTDB lineage: Bacteria > Planctomycetota > Phycisphaerae > Tepidisphaerales > Tepidisphaeraceae > DASPKW01. Next base: position 18,615 of record DATHXE010000494.1, read on the forward strand.
TCGCCGAGGCGTTTGACGGCGTCGGGGATCGACTCGCCGATCACCTGGGAGTGACCGACGTCGAGGTTCGCGCCGAGCCGCCGGTGGCCGAGGCGGTCGATCCAGTCGCGCAGTTCGGCGACGTATTCGAGATACAGGCCGGGCTCGCACTCGATGCCGACGTCGACACCGAGCCGATCGGCCGCGTCGAGGATCGGCAGGATCGACTCGCGGAACTGTTTAGCGGCCGGCTCGGGCGGCATCCCGCCGAGCATTCGGCCGGACGTGATCGAGACGTTCGCCGACCCGACGTCCTTGGCGAACTGGAGCGCCCGCAGGATCAGTCGAGTGCGGTCGGCCCGGTGCTTCGGGTTGGGGGAGATCAGCGACGGTTCGAAGTACGGCTCGGGCGGGGCGTCTTTCCAGTAGCCGAACGAGCAGTTCACGTTGACGTTCGAGACGCGCAGGCCGAGCGTGTCGAGCTCGCGCTTCGTTTCGTCGGTCAGGGCGTCGGTGATCGCATCGGGGTACGCGTGCGGGACGTCGGCGAGGATTTCGACGCCGGCGAAACCCGCCTTCTTGATGCCGCGGAGGGCGTCGACGAGCGAGTGGCGGGTGTAGGCGTTGGTTGAGAAGGCGAGTTGCATCGGGACTCGATGTTACACGCGATCAAACTGCGCGTCATATCGCGCGATCAACCCTCGCAACCGTTCCTCCGGCTGGATCGCGTAGAACAACTCGCGGTCGAAGACGGCCTTTTGTTTGAGTTGCTCCGCCGTCGCGTGGTCGAGTTGCTCCTGCCACGCCCGCATCGCGTTCGAATCAGCCTGTCGCGCGAGCCAGCGGTGCATGTCGAAGAAGGCCGTTCGCCGCTCGGCCGAGTTGCGTGGCAGCCCGGCGATCGCGTCGGCCATCGCCCGCTTCTCGCGCGAGAACGAACCGTGCCGCAACCGTCGACCCTCCTGCAGCAGCGGCCGGAGGCTCACCCGCTTCTGCCCCGCCGCCGCCGGGAAGTAGAGCGTCGCCGTCGTTACGCTGAACGCCGGCGGTTGGATCCCGTACAGCGCGTGGATCAGCCGATCGGTGACCTGGTCGTACCGCCCCCCGCCGATGCCGTGGACGAACTGGTCCGCCAGGAATAGCCGCAGGAACATCGTGAGCGTCAGCGCCCGCGGCGCGAGCCGGAGGTTGTGCAGCCGAAGGTGCGCCAGCAGTTTCTCCGCCGCTGCGTGCCCATCGGTCGACGCGTCGAGGACGAATTCCCCCATCCGCCAGGCGCTGCCCGACTTGGACAACGTCAACCGCCGCCGCGTACCGGTCGCCAGGTCGTCGAGCCAGAACGGGGATTCCACCTCGCCCTCGCGCACCGCTAAATCCGGCATCGGCCGTCCGGGTGACTTGATCCCCTGCTCGACCCGATATCCGGCCAGCGCTGCGTTGTAGTTCGCGGCGACCTCCCCGCCGCGCGCGAGCAGGTCGTGCGCGTACACCAGAAATGCCGGCGACGCCCAGACCGGCGACAGCAGCATCGCGTGGTGCCGCATGCCCAGCCGCCAGTCGAGTTGGTGCGTCGCGTTGACGACCGCCGGCGCGAGTTCGTGTGCTTCCAGCGCCGTCCGCCGGAGCGATCCGAGGAACTCGCCGACACAGGGTGTAAAGCCCCACCCGCGGCTCGCTGTTGCGAACTCCGCCTCGATCTCCGCGATGTGGCCGGGCGTCGGCCCATCGACCAACCCCGTCCACGGCGCGCGTGCCAGACGCGGGTCATCGGTGACTGGCAGAGAACCGCCCGGGTAGCGCAGGTGCAAGTGCTTGGGCGCGTCCGTGTCGACCGCGAGTTGGTACGCCTGTCCGCCGACCGCCCGGGCGACGGCGTTGATCATCGCGTGCTTGACCCACACGCCGGGGTGATAGAGCTCGGCCTGGTGCCCCGTCGCGACGATCGGCTGGTCATCGGCTTCGTGACCGATCCAGCGCCGCGCCGCCGCCCGCAGTTCGCGCAGCGGCACGCCCTGGACCGGCGCCGTACAGCTCGCGAGCGCCCGGTGGTTCTCGCGCGTGTGCGCGACCAGCTCGCGCGGGCCGGGCCAGATCAGCAGCTCGCCGTCGTCGGTCGGGGCTTTCCAATCCGCGTAACGCGTGGATGACAGGGTCGTGGTCGCGTTCATCGATCGTGCATCCGCGCGCACTCGGCTACACGGTCACCGGAGGTAACCATTCCGCGCATCGTTATTCCCCGCAGAAGCAGTTGCAAATCGCGGGTTGATCGCAGGACGTCGTCTCCGGCGCGGGCGCGCCCGCGTGACTCATGCGCCGCAGCTCCGAGTTCAGGACGTCCGTGTAATGCTGCAGGCGGACCGCCGCGTCGTCGAGGATGCCGCCGAAGTGCCGCGTAGGGTCGTTGTAGATCAGCCGAACCGGAATCTCGGTGACGCGCAGGCCGTGCTCGTAGATCTGCGGCCAGAGCTGGAGCGGGAACGCGTAGCCCGTCTCCGTGAGCGCCAGCTTCCGCATCGCGCTCACACGGTGCGCCTTGAACCCGCAGAACGAGTCGGTGAGGTTCCAGCCGAACAGCTCGTTCAGCGTCGCCGTGATCGTGGCGTTGATCGTCCGCCGGTCACCGGGCGGGAGGTCGTCCTCCTGCCGGGGGGCGAGGTACCGCGAGCCGCTGATCACGTCCCACTGGTCGGTCCGGATCTCGCGCACGAAATCGGGGATCCGCTCGGGCTCGTGCTGCTCGTCGCAGTCCATCGTCAGCACCCAGTCGAACCCGTGCCGGTCGGCGTACTTGAAGGCGTCGATCAGGCTCTGCCCGTACCCCCGGTTGATCGGGTGGCGGAGCAGGCGGATCTCGCCGGCGCCGGCCATTTCGGCCAGCACGTCGCCCGTGCCGTCGGTGCTGCCGTCGTCGATGACCAGGACGTCGGCGTGGAATGCCTTGACCCTCGCCAGGACGTGCCGGACGTACTTCCGCTCGTTGTAGACGGGGATGGCGATCAAGAGCCGCACGCACACACTCCTTTGCGACGGGCCGCGCGCGGCCGTGGCTCCCGGCGGGGAATCTCACGCGTTGCGGCCGGGTTACCGATGTTGATCGTAGACCTCGCTGCGCGGGGGGTCAACCAAGGTTCACGGGCTGCCGTGGTCGGGCGGTTGACCGTCGCGCACGGCGGCCCGTATATTCGCGACAGTCGCCCCAGCACGTCCCGTACCGCGCGCCCCACCGCCCCCAGGAACCAGCCCCATGACCAGCCGCGAGTCCGCCGCCCCCCCCGCGACCGTCGTCCGATTTCTGGCCCGCGCGGCCGCGCTGGCGGTCGCGTCCGCCGCCGGCTACGTGGTCGTCGGGTGCGCCCGCGGGACCGATAACCCGGCCAACCAGACCGCCATCCAGTCCTACGTCCAGGGCGTCCGCGCCTACAACGACGGCGACGCCGACAAGGCCATGGCCAGCTTCCAGGCGGCGCTCGCCAAGCAGAACGACCTGGTCATGGCCCGCTCGATGCTCGGCGACATGCTCCGGGCCCGCTCGGAGTACGACGCCGCCCGCGAGCAGTACGCCGCCCTCACTCAGCTCGACCCGTACTACTTTTTTCACCACTACCGCCTGGGCCTGTCGTACCAGTTCCTCGAGCGCCTCAACGAGGCGGCGGTGAGCTACAAGCGGGCGATCGACCTCAAGCCGACGGACGCGCAGTCGAACATGTCGCTGGGCACCGTCTACCTGGCGCTGGGCCGGCCCGCCGACGCGATCGAGTACGCCACCCGCGCGACCGAACTCGACCCCGCGTCCGCCGCCGCCTTCGTCAACCTCGGCCTGGTCCTGGACGCCAACCGCCAGTACGCCAAGGCCGAATCCGCTTACCGCAAGTCGCTCGACCTCGATTCCAACCAGCCGCTGATCCAGCTGTACCTCGCCGAGAACCTGCTCCAGCAGAAGAAGTTTGCCGAGGCTCGGAGCGTGTTGTCGGAGCTCGTCCGCGTGCACGACACGCCGCTGCACCGCAAGCGCATGGGCGACGCATTCGCGGGCGAGAAGGACTTCGCCGGCGCGATCCACCAGTACCAGACGGCCCTCAAGCTCGACCCGAACTACTACCCGGCGCTCAACGAGATCGGGGCCACCCACATCGCCGACTACGAGAAGGGTCTGACGCTCGACGACACGAAGCGCAAGGCCGCCCTCGACGCCTGGCAGCAGAGCCTGTCGATCAAGCGCGAGCAGCCGCGGATCGTCGCCTTGGTACAAAAGTACGCCAAGGCGCCGATGTTCCAACCGTGACGCGGTACGGATATCCTCCGTCCCGCCTATGCCGCGCTCCCCGTTCGACATCCTGTTCGAGTCCCCCGACCTGATCGCGATCAACAAGCCCACCGGCCTCGCGACCATCCCCGGTCGGGTTGAGACGACCAGCGCGCTCGAAGAGGTCGCCGCCGTCCTGGGCCTTCCCGCGACCGGATCGGCCGACCCCCGCCTGCGCGTCGTCCACCGCCTCGACAAGGACACGTCGGGCGTGCTCCTGTTCGCCAAGCACACCGCCGCTCAGCGGCACCTGTCGCACCAGTTTCAGAACAACCGCGTAGAGAAGGAATACCTCGCGCTCGTCCTCGGCCGGCCGACCGAGGACGAGGGAACCGTCGACGCGTCGCTCGCCCCGCACCCCACGCGCCCGCGCGAGATGGCCGTCACCAGGCGAGGCCGCCCCGCGATCACTCACTGGAAGGTCGAGCAGCGCTTCCGCAGCCACGCCCTGATCCGCGCGTTCCCCAAGACCGGCAAGACGCACCAGATCCGCGTGCACCTCCGCCACGCCGGCTACCCGCTCGCCGTCGACCCGCTCTACAACCCCGCCGCGGGCCCGCTGATGCTCAGTTCCCTCAAGCGCGGGTACGTGCCGACGCGGGGCGAAGAGGAACGCCCGCTGATCGCCCGGCTCACGCTGCATGCGGAAAAGTTGCGGTTTGAGGACCTGGCGGGCGTCCGGGTCGAAGTGGTAGCGCCGGTGCCGAAGGACCTGCGGGCGACGGTGAATCAGTTGGGCAAGCTGTGGCGGTGACCGATATAATGCCAAACGATGACGATCGCCGTAGACCCATCGCTGGCGGACCACGATAGCCCGACCGTGCTCGAGGGCGTCAGTTGGGCGACTTACAAGTCGCTCCGGAATGACTTAGACGCGCGCGGCGTGCGAATGTATCTCACCTTCGACCGCGGACGACTGGAGATCATGGCCCCGTCCCGCTTCCAAGAGCGCCACGGCAGGCTCCTCGCCTCATTCATCGTCGCAATCCGTCTGAACCGGCGCGTGCGGGTGGCGAGCTATGTTCGGCGACGCAACGGCGCGAAGACCTGGAGCGGGGGCTGGAGCCCGACGAGTGCTACTACGTGCAGAACGAGCCGCTCGTGCGAGGTCGAACGGACATCGATCTCCAAAAGGATCCGCCGCCCGACTTGGCGATCGAGATGGACTACACGCACCACGCCGTCGACCGCGAGAGCATCTACGCCGCGCTGGGTGTGCCCGAGATCTGGGTGTGCGACGGCCGGCGCCTCTCGATCCTGCTCCGCCAGCCGTCTGGAACTTACACCGTCGGCCCGCGCAGCAACGCGTTCCCGTTCCTGACCGCCGCCGACCTTGAGCGGTTCATCGCGCTGGCGAACGAGTCGAACGACGACGATTCGTTGCACGCGTTCGCCGAGTGGCTCGCCCAGACGCCGCCGCCGTAAACACTCGCTTTCAGACCCTCTAACGATCGCGCCGGGGAGCGCGAACACCATGGATGATTCGACACCGCCGATCGGGGCGCCTTCGGACGATCCCGGCGGCCCGCTGGAACTTTCGTACGCGCCGCCGGCCTCGTCCGCGGCGCGCCGCTTCGTCGTCCTCCCGATCGGCATCGCGTCCACGGCCCTGGTTCTCGCAGGCGCGGACGCCGCCGCGCGATGGTGGGAGATCGACGCCCTGTCGTGGTTCCCGTTCCGAATCATTCCGGCCGGGGCGCTCCTGCTGGGTATAGTGGCCGGGCTCGGGTTCCTGATCGCCGCCCAGGTCGCCGGGGTTAAACCGCGAAAGCGCTTTTTGATCCTGGTCGGGCTAGTGCTTGTGCTCGGGTACCTCGTGCGCGAGTACGTCGAGTTCGCGCTGCTCGGGCCGCTCGTCGACCGGTCCGGGCAGCCCGTTAACTTCGCTTACTACTTCCACGTGAAATCGACGTCGATCTCGTTCGTCAATCGCACGACCGGCCGCGGCGAACCGCTCGGCGGGTTCGGGTATTTCTATCGAGTGCTCGAAATGGGCGGGTTCGTCGCGGGTGGCGTGCTCATCTCCATGCTGACCGGCTCGGGCGGATACTGCGAGTTGTGCCGGCGGTTCAAGACGACCCGTGACCTGACGGCGATCCCCGCCAGCGCCCCGCGCCCCGAGTCGCCCGACCCGGAAGTCAACGAACAATGGGAGCGCGCGTGCGAGGCCGAGATGGAGCGGGCCGAACAGCGCTTGGCAACGCTGGGCGAGATGGCCGTCGCGGGCGACGCGGCGGGCTTCGTCGCCGCGGTCGACGCGGGCCGGCCAGACGCCCGCGCCGCGCGCCGGCTTCCGGTGTTCATCCGGGTCGAACTGTACTATTGCCCCTGCTGCTTCGATGGGGAACTGCTCCAAGCCGTGCGCGTCCAGTCGGAGCTCAGCGGACGGACGGAAGGGTTGCCGTCGCTCCACCCGACCCGCGACTTTGTCAAGGCGGTGGCCAAGGCACGACTAACAGCCGTAAAGTCCGAAGCGGGCCGAGCCGAGATACACCTGCGCGTCTCCGACTCATGACGGTCAGAGCCGTGCCTACATCCCCCCCATCAACACCGCGATCAGCCCCTTCTGCGCGTGCAGGCGGTTCTCCGCCTCTTTGAACACCAGCGACTGCGGGCCCTCGAACACGCCCTCGCTGATCTCGTACCCGCGGTACGCCGGCAGGCAGTGCAGCACGACGGCGTGCTTCGGGGCCTGCTTCATCAGGCCCTCGTCCACGATGAAACCGTGGAAGTCCTTCATCCGCTGGGCCTTCTGCGCCTCCTGGCCCATGCTCACCCACGTGTCGGTCACGATCACGTCGGCGCCGCGCACGGCCTCGGTCGGGTCGCGCTCGAGGACGAAGTCGAGCTCCGGCACGCGCTCCATGATGTGGTCCACGTCTTCGCCCGGCAATTCGTACCCGCCCGGCGAGGACAGCACGAACCGCATCGACAGCCGCCCGCACCCCTCGGCCAGCGACCGGGCGACGTTGTTCCCGTCGCCGATGAACGCGACCGTCAGGTCTTCCAGTTCGCCGAAGTGTTCCTCGATCGTCAGGATGTCGGCCATCGCCTGGCACGGGTGGTCGTGATCGGTCAGGCCGTTGATCACGGGGACGCTGGCGAACTTCGCGAGCCGCTCGATCTTCGAGTGCTCGTACGTCCGGGCCATGATCCCGTCGCACATGCCGCTCAGCACGCGGGCCACGTCCTGCACGGGCTCGCGCTTGTCGAGCCCGACCTCTTCGTCCCGCAGGAGAAGGCCGTTCCCGCCCAGGTGGGTCATCGCGACGGCGAAGCTCACGCGCGTGCGCAGGCTCGGCTTCTCGAAGATCATCGCCAGGGTCTTGCCGGCCAGGAGCGGATCGTTCCGGCCGATTTCCCCGTGCTGCTTCTTGAGTCGCCGGGACACGTCCAGCACGTGCCGGAGCTGCTCGGTCGAGTGGTCGGCGATGGAGATGAAGTGCTTCATTGCAAAGTCCTGAGTGCTGAGTCCTGAGTCCCGAGCCATCCTTCTCAGGACTCAGCACTCAGGACTCAGGACTACTCCCCGAACTAAAGGACGATCTCGGTCCCGATGCCCGCTTCCGTGTAAATCTCGAGCAGGAGCGAGTGGGGGATGCGGCCGTCGATCACGTGGGCCTTGGTCACGCCGCCCTGGAGCGCGGTGATGCACGCCTCGACCTTCGGGAGCATGCCGGCCGAAATCGTGCCCGCCTTGACCATCTCCTGGATCTGCGCGAGCGTCAGGTGGGGGCAGCGGCTCTCCGGGTCCTTCGGGTCGGAGCGGATGCCGTGGGTGTCGGACACGACGACGATCTTCTCGGCCTTCATCGCCGCCGCGACGGCGCCGGCCGCGGTGTCGGCGTTCACGTTCAGCCGCCCGCCGGCGTTGTCGCGGGCGATCGTCGCGATCACCGGGATCGCGTCCGCCTTGACGAGCAGGTCGAGCAGCCGCGCGTTCACGTTCTTGACCTCGCCGACCAGCCCGAGGTCGATTCGCCGGCCGTCCTCGCCCGCGAGGAACGTCTTCTCGGCGATCAGCACGTTAGACGTCAGCGAGTGCAGGCCCATGGCCTCGCACCCCTGGCTGTTGATGAAGTTGACGATGAATCGGTTGATCTGGTTGCACAGCACGTGCTCGGCGATCGCGATCGTGCGGTCGTCGGTGTACCGCCGCCCCTGCACCCACTGCGGGACGAGCCCCGCCTTCTCCATTGCGTCGTTGATCGCCTTCCCGCCCCCGTGCACGATCACCGGCTGCATGCCGACGTAGTTCATGAAGACGATGTCGGTCAGGATTTCCGACAGGGCCTTCTCGTCGTCCATGATCGACCCGCCGACCTTGACGACGACCGTCCTGTCGTGGAACCGCTGGATGTACGAGAGGGCCTCGACCAGGGCGTGCGTCTTGGGAATGGCTGCGTCGATCATCGGCGTGTTCAAGTAGGGTACGGGACCGGCTCGGGGAAAAGGGGGGAAGTTTAGATCGGGCGCAACCGAATTGTCAAAAGCACGCACCGGCGCCGCACGCGTCCCCGATGAGGGAAACGTGCACGAAAGCCCACGGAACTCGTTCCGTGGGTTCCGTATTCCGCGGCGCACCAAACGACGCACGACCCGGTCGCCCTGCGCGACCGGGTCGTGCACGTCTTTATCGGTTCCGGCGCGATCAGGCGTTCTCGGGCGGGGTGATCCCGCTCGCGACGTAGTCGATCGCGATCTTGTCCTGTAGGATCTCCTGGATCACGACCTCCAGGTCGGTCTGGCCGTCGCGCCGCTCGACCAGCGGGCGGGCCCCGTCCATCAACTCGAGCATGCGCTTCTGGATCAGGGCGGTCAGCTTGAACCGGCCGCCGACCTTGTGAACGATCTCATCAGACTTAAGGGCTTCGATCATGGGGAACCTCTTGGTGAGTTGCGAGTTGTCAGTTGCGAGTTGCGAGAATAGGGCGAGCTACAGGCCGCCCGTGCGCTCGAGGGTGATGATTCTAGTCAGTTCGTCCACCGCGTGGTCCAGGTCGTCGTTGAACACGAAGAAGTCGAACGCCCGCGCGCCCTTGGCCATCGCGATCTCGCGCCGGGCGATCCGGAACCGCTTGACCATGTCGTCCGGCTCGTCGCGCCCGCGGTCGACCAACCGCTGCATCAGCGTCTGCCCGTCCGGCGGCAAAATGAAAACCAGCAGCGCGTCGGGGTACTGATACCGGATCTGCAGCGCGCCCTGCACGTCGATCTCGAAGAGGACGTCCTTGCCGTCGTACAGGTAGTCGAGGGCCGGGTGCTTGGGCGTGCCGTAGTAGTGGCCGTGGACCTGCGCGTATTCGAGGAACTCGTCGTTATCCAACCGGTGGAAGAACTCGGTCTCGGTGATGTGGTCGTACGTCTTGCCGACCTCGTCGCCCGGGCGCTTCGGGCGGGTCGTCGCGCTGACCAGGTACGCGACGTCGAGCCGCTTGCGCAGCAGGTTGGAGATCGTGCTCTTGCCGACCCCCGCGGGGCCGACGATCACGATCAGCAGGCCGTGTTGTTTCTGGTCTTTTGCCATCGAATCGAAGGATGAAGTAGGAGGGATGAAGGATGAAAAGGTTCGGACTTTGGATTTTCATCCTTCATCCTTCCACCTTCATCCTTCCGACGATTCACTCCACGTTCTGCACCTGTTCCTTGAGCCGATCGATCGCCCCTTTGATCTCCACGATGTGCCGGGCGATCTGCGCGTCGTTCGCCTTGCTCGCGATCGTGTTCGCCTCGCGGAGCATTTCCTGCGTGATGAAGTCGAGCTTGCGGCCCGCGTGTTCGCCGCTCCGGCACGACTGCTCGAACTGCGCCAGGTGCGCCGTCAGCCGCTGGATCTCCTCGCTGATGTCCGCCCGCTCGGCGAACACCGCCACCTCGCGGAGCAGGTCCGGCTCGTTCACCTTCAGCTCGGCCTTGCTGATCAGCGTGTTCACCCGCTGCCCGAGCCGCTTGTGGTACTCCTCGATCACGAACGGGGCGCGCTTGGCGATCTCGGCGAGGTTTGACTCGATAATCTTGAGGTGCTTGAGCAGGTCGGCGAACAGGGCCTCGCCCTCGCGGAGCCGCATCGCCGTCAGTTTGGTGATCGCCTTCTTCGTCAGCTCGCGGACCGTCGCCCCGTGGCGCTCGATCTCGTCCGACTCGTCGCGCGGCTCCTGGCAGACGCCGGGCAGCGCCAGCAGCGCCCCGAGCTCGATCTTCAGCTCGCCCGCCGCCACCGCCCGCAGCTTCCCGATCTGCTGCAGGTAAGCGTCGAGCGCCTGCGTGTTGATCAGGTACGCGGCCTCGGCGGACTCGGTCCGCATCTTGAGGATGAACGTGATCGACCCACGCCCGAGCTGCTCGCGGAGCTGCCCTTCGAGCTCGGGCTCGAGCCCCGAGACGTTGTCCGGAAGCTTGATCACGGCCTTGAAGAACCGGTTGTTGAGCGACCGGATCTCCACCGAATAGTGGGTCCCGTCGCGCTCGGCGGTCGCGTCACCAAAACCGGTCATGCTGACGATCATTCGAAACCGCCTCAGGAGATGCCGACCACACGAACGAAATCTTCGCCAGTCTTGATAGCCGAGGGCGGAAGCCCACGGTTCGAACACCGGAAATCACGACTACGTTACCGACGTGCCGCGCCTGACATGACCGCTCACTTCGGCTGCGCCGGCGTCGGCGCAGCCCCGGAACCGGGCGTCGCGGGCGACGGGATCGCGGTCGTACCCGGGGCGGGTGTACCGGTCGACGGAGTGGCCGGGGTCGATGGCGTGCCCGTCGCCGGCGTCGCGGGAGTGCCCGTCGCCGGCGTGGCCGGAGTGCCCGTCGACGGAGTTCCCGTGGCCGGTTTGCCGATCGACGGCGTGCCCGTCGCGGGGGCGCCCGTCGCCGGCGCAGACGTCGCCGGCTTGCTCGTCGCCCCCGCAGGCGGTGTGGGCTTCGTCGGCGTCACCGCCGGGGTCGGCTCGGTCCGCACCGCCGTCGGCGTCGCGGTGTCCGGCTTGGTCATCAGGTTCAGCACGATCGCCAGGAACAGGAAGATCCCGAAGATGATGCTAGTCGCCCACGTGAGCACGTCGCCCGTCTTCGACCCGAACGCCGTGTTGCCCCCGCCCCCGCCGAACGCGCTGGCGAGCCCGCCCCCGCGACCCTTCTGGATCAGGATCAGCAGGATCAACAGGATCGACACGATCACGAACAGCGTGATGAACAGGTAGAAGAAGATCGACCAAACCCAGGACGCGGCTAGCAGGTTCATACAGGTCTCGCGGTTCGTTTCTCGTGCGCGGCATGGTCAGCTTTGCTGACCACGTGTTTCGTCCTCTCCGATCACATTACTTCGCAGCGCTGACAATTCCCAAGAACGACTCCGCCTTCAGCGCCGCCCCACCGATCAGGCCACCGTCGACGTCAGCCTGCGCCAACAGGCCCTTGGCGTTCTCCGGCTTCATGCTCCCGCCGTACTGGATCCGCACGGCGTCGGCGAAGTCTTTGTTCCACATCTTGGCGACCGTCTGGCGGATGAACGCGTGCACCTCTTGCGCCTGCGCGTCCGTCGCGTTCCGCCCGGTGCCGATCGCCCACACCGGCTCGTACGCGATCACCAGCCGCTTCGGGTCGGTAATCTCGCCCGGCACGAGTTCCTTCAATTGCGCCTCGCACACGGCCAGCGTCTGATTGGCGTCCCGCTCCTCGAGCTTCTCGCCCACGCAGTGCACCAGCGTCAGCCCGGCCCCGTAGATCGCGGCGGCCTTCTTGCCGACCAACTCCGGCGTCTCCTTGAGCACGTGACGCCGCTCGCTGTGACCCGTCAGCACGAACTGCACGCCCAGATCCTTGAGCTGCTCGATCGAGATCTCGCCAGTGAACGCCCCGGGCTTCTCGAAGTAGGCGTCCTGCGCCCCGACCCGCAGCTTGGACCCGGCGACGGCCTGCGCGACCGCGTCGATATACACGAACGGCACCGCCACCCCGACCTGCACGCCGTCCGGCACGCCCGCCGCGACCGCCCGGGCCAGCTCAACGGCCGAGGCCCTGGTCGTGTTCATCTTCCAGTTACCGGCGATAAATTTCGTTCGCATCTCAACTCTCAATCAAAATGAACCACGAAGGCACGAGGACACGAAAAGAGTCAATCTCAGAATCAGACGTCTCAGATGTCGCTGACTGCTCGCCGTCTCGCCTATCGGTGGTCGCTGTGCTCTCTACCCCTCTTTTGCCTTCTTCGTGCCTTCGTGTCTTCGTGGTTCAGATTCAAACCGCCGCGGCTTCGCCGATTTCGGCGAATTCCTTCTTCACGACCGCCGCGATCTGCCGGAGCTGGCCCATAAGTTCCTTGAACACCTCGGGCAGCAGCGCCTGCGGACCGTCGCACAGGGCCTCGCTCGGGCAGTAGTGCACTTCGGTGATGATCCCGTGCGCGCCCGCCGCCATGCCCGCCAGCGCCACGGCCGGCACCCAGTCGCGCTTGCCCGCGCAGTGGCTCGGGTCGACGACGACCGGCAGGTGGCTCCACTGCTTGAGCACCGGCAGGCTCGTGATGTCCAGCGTGTACCGGCTCGAGTCCTCGAACGTCTTGATCCCGCGCTCGCACATGATCACGCCGCGGTTGCCCTGCGACAGCACGTACTCCGCGCTCAGCAGCCAGTCCTTCACGGTGGCGGCGAGGCCGCGCTTGAGCAGGACGCCCTTGCGCGTCTTGCCGACCTCGCGGAGGAGGTCGAAGTTCTGCATGTTCCGCGCGCCGATCTGGAAGCAGTCGACGTACTTCTCCATCATCTCGACCTGCCGGGTGTCCATCACCTCGACGCAGATCGGCATGCCCAGCTCGTCGCCGCACGCGCGCATCCACTTCAGCGCCGGCTCGCCGTGGCCTTGGAACGAGTACGGGCTAGTGCGCGGCTTGAATACCCCGCCCCGCAGCACCGTCGCCCCGCCGTCGCGGACGTGCCGGGCGATCTTGTTCAGCATCTCCTCGTTCTCGACCGCGCACGGCCCGGCGATGCAGACCGCGTGGCTTCCGCCGATCTTCACGACCGGCGTCCGGCCCCCGCCGATCTCGACGATCGAGTCTTCCTCGTGGAACTCGCGGCTGGCGAGCTTGTACGGCTTCATGATCGGGACGACCTTCTCCACGCCGTCGAGCGACGACAGGTGGACCTGGTCGATCACGCCCTCCTCGCCGACCGCGCCGATGATCGTCTTGTACTGCCCGCGCGACAGGTGGGCCTTGGCGCCCATGCGCTCGATCTCCCCCACGACCTTCTGGATCGCGCCCTCGCCGGCGCCGGTGTTCATGACGATGATCAAAACTCGACTCCTGTCGGGTTGTGGTGCGGGCTTTCCAGCCTGCCCCACCGCTACGGCCGCGGCCAACTTCGTGCTTCCAACGCCACACCGATCAGGTAGACTGACCTTAATCCAAACCCCGTGAGGGTTTAGACGCGAGCGTCGCCTGACTCGGATGGCGGAAAGCCCACCATCTTAGATGATAAACCCCGGTACGACAAGGGTCCGGAACGCGCCGAACCCGGTGGGACTGACATTCTTGTCTGTCCTGCTAACCCGTTTGTCCGTTTTGACTTGTGCTTTCGCCCGCATGTCGCGCCCCGCCGGAATCAAGCCGACCGCGTGATTTGATCCGCCTCCCGGTCCGTGTAACCACGAGGGATTCGCCATGGCCGTTCGAACGCTCGTCGCGATCGCCTGCCTCGTCCTGTCAATCCCCGCTCGCGCCGCCGCCACCCCCGTCACCTTCGACGACGCCAAGGCGCTCGCCGCCGAGATCGAGAAATCCTTCGCCGAGCGCGACCCCGCCGCGTTCGTCGGCGCGTTCGACGACGCCGCGATCGTCAAACGCGCCCTCGCCGGGTACCCGCTCACCGACAAGTCCGCCCAGGAGATGGCCGCCGGCATCAAGGTCGGCAACGACCTGGCCAACCGCATCGTCAAGACCGTTCTCGAGGGCGGGAGCTACAAGCTCGTGCGGATCGAGACGCCGGCCGGCCAGGCGCCCGTCCCGATGTTCCGCCTGCTCAACAAGGACAGCATCAACTACCACCACCTGACCCTGGCGCGCGACGACGCCGGGGCCGTGAAGATCGTCGATGTCGACGTGTTCATCTCCGGCGAGCCGATGAGCAAGACGATGCGCCGGCTGATCCTGCCCGCGCTGGCCGAGGCCCAGAAGGGCAAGGCCGACGACGTCGTCAAACCGCTCGCCGACGTCGCCGCCATGCAGCGCGTCGCCGCCGGCGGCGATTACAAGGCCGCGCTCGACCTCTGGGAAAAACTCCCGACGGCCGTCCGCAACGAGAAATCCCTCCAACTCACCCGCCTTCAGTACGCCCAGCGCGTCGGCCCCGCCAAGTATGACGTTGCCGTCAAGGAATACGAGGCCCTCTTCCCCGGCGACCCCGTCCTCGACCTCACCCGCGTTTACTCCCTCACCGCCGCGAAGAAGTACGACCAGGCCCTGGCCGCCATTGACCGCCTGGACAAGACCGTCCAGGACCCCTACCTCGACCTGATGCGCGCCCAGACCTACGCCGCCCTACGCGACACTGAGAAGGCCCAGCTCCACTTCGACAAACTCCTCAAGTGGGACCCGAGCTTCGAGCGCGCCTGGGGCGGCCTGCTCGTCATCTCGCTGACGAAGAAGGACTTCGCCCGCACCGCCACCCTGCTCACCGCGCGCGAGAAGGCGACCAACAAGCCGCTGACGCCCGAGTTCCTCGAAAAGGCGAAGGAGTTCGCCGAGTTCGTGAAGTCGCCGGAGTACAAGAAGTGGAAGGCCACGCGGTGACGACCGCGGTCACATTTTCGGGTGCCATGCCCTCGCACCGCGCCAACCGACCTCGATTACGCGTGTTCGTAATCGCGGTGAGTGGGCATGCCCCAGCGGCTCTCGCGTCCGAAGTCCGAACGCCGTTGGGGCATGCCCACGCGAGCCGACCTCGCCGTT
>DATHXE010000495.1:0-3384 GCA_035459845.1 Tepidisphaeraceae bacterium
TCCTCGATCTCCTCGACCGCGCACACGGCCTTCACCGCTGCCTCGCGCGCCCGAGCCGCGGCCAGCCCCAACTCCGCCTCCTCGCGCGCCGCCTCGGTCGCGGCCGAATCCCCGCGCACCCCGTCCGCCCGCATCTCTGCCGCCCGCACCTGTCCCGCCGCCTGCTCCAGCAGCGCCACCCGCACGAACGCCTGCCGCCCCGGCCGCGCCGCGCTCCCCGGCAGCTTCACGCCCTCCTTCGGCACCGCCAGTTCCCCGCCGATCGACTCCGGCACGCCCGGCATGATCGCCCCGCGCGCCTTGTCCGGACTCCGCTCATCCCCCCGCACGAAGAAGTACGTGGCGGCCTTCGCGTCCTTGTCGTACACGCGGGCCAGCCCGTCCGCCTTCGGGTCGACCGACCCGGGCACGAAATCCAGCCGAACATCGTGCGGCTCGAAGATCGCGCGAAACTGGTAGTACTCCTCCTGCGTCACCGAATCGAACGGGTGATCGTGGCACTTCGCGCAGTGCATCGTCACGCCCAGCAGCCCGCGGGCCGTGTGGTTGACCGTATCTTCGAGCCACTGCTCGCGCGAGAGCATCTTGTAGTTCCGCGCCAAAAACCCCGTCGCCCGCAGCGCGCCCGGATCCGCCGGCGACACCTCGTCCGCCGCCAGCATCTGGGTCACCATCACGTCGTACCCGAGCCCCGCGTTGAGCGACTCCACCGTCCAATCCCGCCACCGCCAGATGTGCGGCTGCGAATCCCGAATCTGCCCGCCGTCCGTCCACCCCGCCCAGTCCGAGTACCGCCACACGTCCAGCCAGTGCCGGGCCCACCGCTGCCCGTACCGGGGGTCGGCCAGGAGTTGATCGACCACCTTTTCGTACGCCGCTTCCGACGCATCCGCCTCGAACGCCGCGATCTGCTCGGGCGTCGGATTCAGTCCGATCAGATCGAGATACACCCGCCGCAGCAGCACGCCCCGCGGCGCCTCGCCGTTGTGCCCCAGCCCGCGCTCCTCCCGCGCCGCCGCCACAAAGGCGTCGATCGGATTCCGCACCCACCCCGCCTCTTTCACGCTCGGCACCCCAGGCCGCGCCAGCACCTCGAACGGCTGCCACCGATACCCCGCGAGATAGGCCGCCAGCGCCGCCCGCTTCTCCCCCAGCCCCGACAACTCCGCCGCCCGCGGCGTATCCTTCGGATCCCCCGGCGAATGTCCGAGCAGCAGTTCCGCCTCGTTCGCGACCCCGTCCCCATCGCTGTCGAGCCCCGCCACCCGCGCCAGCCGCGCCGGCAGGTCGCGCTTCTGTCCCGCCGCCCGCAGCTCCTCCCCCGCCCGCCGCAGCGCCGCCCCGAACGGATTGTGCGGGATCTCCTCCAGCGACTCCGGGTTCTTCCGATCCGTCGGCAAGTGACACGTCGCACACGCCCCCAGCCGCTTGGCCAAAAACCGGTCGTAATGCCGCCCCAGCCCCGCCTGATTCGCCGGCGTCGCGCCCGCCCCGGCCGCCCAAGCGCCGACGACCGCGCACACGATAATCGTGCGATCCCATTTCATTCCCAATGCGCCTCGCGGGCGAGAAGTTCGATCGAACAGACGTGACGGACGCCCCGAGTATACCGACCCGCCCCGGCGCGTGTTCCCAAAAATCACGCGGAGGAGATTGAACGCCAAGACGCCAAGGACGCCAAGTTCGGAGGAGGGGAAGAGAGTTCAAGTCGGAAGTGGTGTTCGAAGCCGGCCCTCGACGGCTCACCCCTCGGCCTCACCTCTACACTCTCTTCCGGCCTTGGCGTCCTTGGCGTCTTGGCGTTCAATTCTCTTCCCGTTGCTTTCCGCGCACGTCCCCCCACAATCCCGCTCCATGCTGCACTTCTACAAGTTCCGCCAGGAGCTCTTCGCCCCCGCGCCGGCCAAGGACGTCTACGTCAAGCGCGGTCCCGGCAAGGGCTGGCCCGAGGAGTGCCCGCCGATCCGCGCCGCCAACGGCTTCGGGTTCGATCTCCTGGCCAACTTCGACGTCACCTTCAAGCGCAAGCGCGACAACTCCTGGACCGTCGACGCAGGCGACGTCACGATCGCCTCCGACTTCGACTACGCCGCCACCGAAGAGGGCGAGGGCCAACCCCTGGCCCAGCAGTACGCCTGGTTCTGGCAGCGCGGCCAAAAGCTCCCCCACGTCATCAGCGAGAACGTCTGGCAGTCCATCAAGAACCAGGTGAAGGTCTCGACCTTTCTCTTCCTAAAGACCGACCCCAACGAGCTGCTCTACTTCACGGACGTGCCCAACATGCCCGCCGACCGCGGCTGGCGCGCGGTGACGGCCTTGGTCGACACCGACTGGTACCCCGCCAGCTACCCCTGGCACGCCGTCCTCGAGCTCGACCCCACCGTCAAGCGCGTCTCGATCAAGAAGGGCGACCCCCTCTGCCGCGTGATCCCCGTCCGCCGTGACACCTACTTCGCCGGCGAGATGACGCCGGGCGAGTTCGACGCCTTCTTCGAGCGCGGCCAAAAGTGGCTCGCCACCCACGGCAAGTTCGAACACGAGGCCGCCGACTCCGCAGCCCACGTCGACATCACGCGGACGTACGTGAGGCAGGTGGTGCGGTCGCGGTTCGTGGTGAAATAGCCGGAAACGTGAAGACATGAAACATGAAACATGAAGAGGGTCGTAGACGTTCGACCGGCCTCTTCATGTTTCATGTCTTCATGTTTCACGTTTCCCCGATCTCACGCCGCCTTCTGAAACACCGCCCCACCCGCCGCCCCACCCGCCCCGCCGAACTTCACCCCGAACCGCGCGATCTCCCCCGCCCGCGTCGAGCGGATCGCCTGCACCTGGTACGTCACGCGGGCCGCACCCGCCGGCAGCGTGTCGTCGACGAACGATTTGACGCCCACCGTGCCGAGCGTGACGAAGACGTCGGCCGGGCCGATCTGCCGGGCGATCGTGTAGACCGTCCCCTGCGACCCGGCCGGGTTGCGGCACGTCCACGCGAGCCGCAGCGACCCGTCCTGGCGGAGCTCGACGGCGAAGGACTCCGGCTTCCCCGGCGGCGGCACGCGCGACGGCCGGGCCGGCCGCGGCAGCATCGCCAGCGCGTACACCCCGTCCCCGTCCACCGCCGCCTTGGCCCGGATCTGCTTGACGACGTCGCTCCCCAGCGCCGCCAGCGCGTCCACGGCCATGTTCAACTGGGCCGTCGCCGCCTCGGCCGCCGCCCGCGCCGTCGTCGCCGCCACCCGCTTGGCCCGCGCGTCCGCCACCCGCGCCGCCAGCTCCGCGACGACCTCGGGCGCCGCCCCGATCTGTGCAGCGTGCGCCGCCCACGGCCCCGTGCGCACGTGGAAGAACATGATCTTCCCGTCGATCGTGTCCGGTACGAGGGCC